>CAMEYZ010000022.1 GCA_945947715.1 uncultured Clostridia bacterium
GCAGAATATCACTATTCCTATGACCATTGCCGCCGGGATAAGCCTGTCAGGGATAAAATTCCCCGAGAACAGTGCAGCTGCCGCAAGTATGATATCCGCCGCTGTTAGTGCCACAAATCTTGGAAGAGAGCTTTTGTCGATATAGTGACGAAGGGTGCGGACCCTTGACATCATTATGATAACGCAGACAATGCCTGCAAATGCAGCTTTTACAATGCCTCCGCCCGTTACAGGGAAGCATACACTTCCGAATATCAGCCCGAACACTGCGGAAAACAGTGCAAGAGGGAGCAAGGCGCCTATCCTGAATAATCCCATAGCAGTCATTGATGCTCCTGCAAATGCTCTTGCAGCAGGACTGTTTTTTCTGTTGAATGAGAATTTGCGGAGAAACTCGTCCGCAAGTCCCTTAGGATTGGCATTTTCCGTTGCCTCTATATTATACCACGTTGTTTCAAGGTCGTCAAATATTATAGGTATATTTCTGCCGAATTTTTCTTCTATAAAGCCCTCATCAAAGAGCCGCTTTGCGAGCTTTACTCCCAGCTGAAGAAGCTCATAGCTGCCAGCGGGACCCTTTCCGATGTACAGCATCATTTCGTCGTACATATCGGAGGTATCCTCATAGCCGATATTTTCCACGCCCTGCTCATGGAGCCAGTCTGTCAGCGCCTGCATAGTTTCCGCGTCTGTGGTAAGCTCTGTTTCGTCCGAGGCGCTTACTGCCAGGTGCCACTTGTCCTCAGGGAACATATCATCGTCCACGCCACGCCCTATGATGAAGTGGGGGAT
Source organism: uncultured Clostridia bacterium (assembly GCA_945947715.1). Lineage (GTDB taxonomy): Bacteria > Bacillota > Clostridia > Oscillospirales > Ruminococcaceae > RGIG4694. The sequence goes on from CAMEYZ010000022.1 coordinate 793, forward strand.
ATTCCCGTCGACAAGATTTGTGCTCACCCCGAAATACAGCGCATATACGTTATCTGTATCCCATTTTTCTATTTCTGTACGTATCCTTGAATATAACAGCTCCTCAAAATCCATATCCGTCATTTCCCGAGCTGTCATTTAGTGACAGCAGCGCTTATCCTTTCTGCTATCTGAGCAGGAGTGCCCTCCGCCTTTATGCTTATCTGAGAATTTGCGGTATAGAGAGCCTTCCTGTCGTTATATATCCCCTCTAAGGATTCCTTTGTGTTCGCCATTACTATGGGGCGGTTTTTATCGCCGGAGATGCGCTTGTAGCAGGTCTCGAAGTCTGCGTCCAGATATACCACGATACCTCCCGCAGCTGCTGCCTCGGCATTTTCTGATTTGAGCATAGCTCCGCCGCCGCATGCCACTACCTCATCTGAGGCTGCAAGCTCCTTAACAGCTGAGGTCTCCATGGTGCGAAAGGCCTTTTCGCCCTTTTCGGCGAAGATTTCAGGTATGCTCATTCCCGCCTTTTTTTCGATGTAGCTGTCCATATCGGTAAAGGGCTTTCCCATAAGAGCGGCAAGCTCCCGTCCCACAGTGGATTTTCCGCAGCCCATAAAGCCGCACAGGAATACTGTCATAATTAACTCCTTCCGCCGCTTTCCACGGCAAATAGTGTACAGTGTCAGATCAATCGTTCATTGGAATAGAATAGGCTCTTGCAGAGTATTCTAAGACCTTTCCGCTGAGCTCCTCCTCGAGGCAGGCGTAAAACATGGCAAAAAGCACGTCCACAAAGCCTAAGAGGAACATGTTCTTATTGGATATGTCCGCCAGCGACGGAACGCACGTATATATGTAGGTTTTGAACCATTCCGCGGTGTAGGGAGGAAGAGGCTTGCCCTTGTGGACAAGATATTTAAACTCGGCATATTCCTCGCGGATAAGGCCCTCGGGATTTTCCGCTCCCCGCGACATCACCATGCTGTAGACCTTCTGTATCTGGTCATCGGTCATGCGGTCGTCGCCGTTTCTGACGTTTCGCAGAGTGGGCAGACGCACTGCAAAGCTGTAGATTATCATCGGGAGCACCTTATCGTATTCGGTGTTCTGCATTTCCCGGCAGCTTCCGTTGTCGATGCGCAGTCCGAAATTTCTCAGGCTATCGCCATCAGTGATGTTGTTCAGCACCACCTTGAAGGCGTCCTTGATGCTTATCTTATAAAAATCGCTCTCCCCGATGGAGTAGATATATTTCACGGCGTTATATAAGCTTATCCCGCCCTTTATGACGGTATCTGCAAGACCTATTATCGCCTGTTCTTCATTGATAAAATCCAATTTTAATATCCTCGCAAAAATTATCTTCGTCCCACATTAGTGCGGCCCTGACTGCGTATGACTCTGGTAGGAGGCGCACCGTCTGTTTTTTTCGGCTTATCGGAGACTGTGGCATCTGTGCTCTCTGCCGATGATAATATGAAGGTATCCTTCTTTGCGGCAGCAAGCTCTGCTATGCCCATAACATCTCCCACCGTGGGAGCGGTCTTATCCACCTTATATTTCGGGTCGGTCATAGCCTCATAGAGGGAGGCGTATTTTTTCGGAACGAAGGGCTTGTATTTTCTACCGTCCTCGGAGATATGTTCCTCTGCTGCGGGCTGGGGCGCCTGCACTGGAGCAGCCTTCGGAGGCTCATAAATGGCAGGCTTTGGTGCACTGCTGACCTCTGGGGACATTTTCCTGTTAAAGGAGCTGTCAAGGTCTGTGCTTTTCCTCGGAGCAGGCTCGGCATCAAAGCTTTTGGGTATCCACCTGACAGCCTTGTCTGCGGAGCTTTTTATGCTCTTCGGAGCATATTCGCTGCGGCTCTGTCTTTCGGTAAGCTCAGCCGTTTCAGCGGAGTGTTCCTCCGATATTGACGGAGTATTCTCATAAACGGCTTCGAAATCCTTCTGTGCCTCCGAAACGCTGTCAAAGCTCTTGGGGACCCACTTGACCGCTCTGTCTGCGGAGGTCTTTCTGCTTTTCGGAGCATATGCCCCATTGCTTTGTACAGCTTGCTCAGGCGCAGCTGCTTTTTCCTTCGAGAGGATATCACCGTACATTTTTTCTGCAGATTTTAAGAAATCCTCCAGCTGACTTATGGAGCCGTCGCCGTTACGTATATTATCCTTAAGGCTTTCAAGATAGCCTGCCCATTCCTCGAACTCTGCCCGGTCCATTTCCCTTCCCGCGCACTTGGACAGATTATAGTAAAGCGCCTGGGAGCGTAGGTCAAGCTCTCTCGGTATGATTACGGGGACCTTATTTGCCCGCAGCGGAGCAAGCCTTGCCCTTTCCTCGGCTTCTTCGGCTGCACGGCGAGCCTCCTCCTCGGCGAGGCGGGCCTTTTCGGCGGCCTCCTTGCGGAGCCTCTGCTGTTCCTCATGAGCGGCCAGACAGGTCCGTCCGCTGGAATTTACGCGGCTGCAGTAGGGACTGCTATACTCTCTGCTGCGGATAAAGTATCTTCCGCAGGAAACACAGCGCTCGATATGCTCACCGTTTTCCTCCAGCAGGTCAAATTCAAGGTCGATAATTCCCTTAAAGCCCGTGGCCATGTATACCACCGAGCCGCACTGCATTTCCTCCATGGAGGCTCTGCGCATTTCCAGGGAATCGGGGCGCTCCATGTCCTTGATGTAGGAAAAGGCGTCCATGGCGGACTGGTCGGATATCACGGGGCTCACCTGCTTTGAGCTATCGGAGGGTATTTTCTGGAGCTTTTCCGAAACTGCGCCATAAACGTATCGGGAGAATTTTCCCATGCGAAAGGCTGCCTCCGGAGCAAGGGAAGGGCTGTATTTGCGCACATAGGGCATTTCCTCGGCGGCAAAGCCCATTTCATTTGCTGCAATGGAAAAGGCCAGATCGAAATATTCCTTTCTGCGGCGATACTCGTCTGCGGAGATATTTGAGTCCGGTTTGTCGTTATATATGAAATCCAGCTTTTTCTTGGCGTATTCGTTTATTCTGACGATATTTATCCACTGATTTACCGAGCGGCCTGTCTTGTACTCGGATATCCTGCGGAAGATAGCTGCTTCGTAGTTGTTCTTCGGAGAGATGCACCTTGCCCACAGCTCTTCAAGGCCGATATTTTCGCTGCTGCATATGTATGCGATGATGCAGTCGATGGCTGCGCTGTCGAAGCTTCCCTCGATGCATGCCTTTACATAGGGGTGGCACTGGGATAGGGTATTCCTTGCCGACTGCATGAGCTCTGCAGGGAGCCGGCCTGTTTTACTGCCAGTCTTTCCTGCTTCGATGCACTGTTCCCAGAAAAAGGAAAAACTAAATTCCGTAAAGCCCAGCAAATCCTTTCCGGGCTCAAGGTCATAATATGTATTGTTGTTTCCGATAATAAATTTTACGGCGTCCACTTGCTATCTTTCCCTTCCTTCGGCACAGCTTTTCGGTATTGTCGGTCACACGGATAAAATTCGCATATATAAATATATTATAACACATATTATCTTATTTTTCAACAGGTTTTCCGGACTTTTTTGCAATAATATAATAAATGGACTAAAATAGTATACAAAGGCGCTTTTAGACAAAATCTTTTGTGCATAATGACGATTTCGACGGTAAAATATACTAAATTTTCGAAAATATATAAAAAATTTAACAAAACCCTTGCATAAAACATTCATTATGGTGTATAATAAGTAAAGCGAGTGCTGTGCGTATATTTTTGCTGCGGCAAATCTATTCCAAAAAATTACGGCGCTTTCTCATGGGAGTTACTTGTTATGAATTATATATTATGCGCCGTATTGTGGACGGAGGCAAAGACTCCGCCGGGGTATGCGGCAGCGGGGATATTCTCCGCTAAGATAACTGAGGGCGAGGAAACCGAATATTGTTCCTTTATGCCCGATTCGTATGGCAGTGCGGAGGAAATGCTTGAAGATTTTCTCGGATTCTGCGGTACGGAATTTATGCTCTGCCTCTGGGACGGACTGTCGGCGGGTAGGATAAAAAAACTGCTGGACGCAAACGGCTTTAGACATCCTTATGTGCATCTGTATCATCTGCAGAAGGTGTACGAGCTTACCGAAAAGAAATGCCGCGATATCCGCAAACGCAGGATAATGCAGACAAGGCTTGAAAAAAAGCCTTTTTATTACGGAAAAAAATCGGCTGCGGAAAATGAGGTCAAGTGGATGGTCTCCATTTTCGACCTGCTGGACCTTTCGGTCATCGAAAAGAAGCCTGCTATTGATTTTACCGAACAGCCCTCTAATCAGTATTTTGTGTTCAAAAACGGAAAATGCTTCCACACAAAGGACTGCCGCATCGTTAAGGACGCGTCGGTCTCGGCGCTGCGTTCTTATACATACTACGCCGCAGCCGTTGACGCGGGATTTACTCCATGCTCGCGGTGCAAGCCCGAAAATAAGGACGAGCAGACTGCTGAAATGATGCGCAGGATAAATGCTGAAAAACAAAAGGAGGCCCGCGCTAAGCATGTGGCGGGATATGTTCCTCCCAAAAAGAAAAGAAAAAAGCCGCTGAATGTGTACAAGTCCCTTGCTCACATGTGCGGACTGTATGGACTGAAATTTGAAAAGAGCGGCGTGAATGTGTTCGTGGCTTCGGAAACCGGGAAATATCGCATAGCTCCTGAGGATACTCCTGTGAAGCTGTATGAGCTTATAGATGATGACTATTCCTTTACTGGCGCGGAATTTGATGACCCCTATATGGCGGTCAGGGAAATCGTCCGCATCGACGAGGAAAATAGGAAAAATAAATGAGGACTGATGTACTTTTGGTACGTCAGTCCTTTTTTATAAAAAATATCCGCAGCATATGGCCGCGGATATTGTTATATTATTCTTCTGTTGCTTCTGCTGTTGTCTGAACAGTCTGGACCGCTGCTTTGCGCTTGTTTTCGTAAATGCCGATAAGCACTATCGCAGCTGCACCTAAGAAGGTCACTATCAGTCCCACTTTAAGTCCAGGCGGGAAGTATTTCATCTCTATCGTATGAGTGCCTGCTGTTATCGGAACACCTATGAGCGCATCGTACAGCTCGGTTATCTCCGTTTCTACCCCGTCAACATATACTGTCCAGCCCGGCTCGTTGGATATGGACGTGAACATTATACCGTCCTTGTCAGCGGTGATAGTTCCCTTGATGTGGTCCTCCCTGAAGGACTCTATCTCCAGCGGGTGCTGCTTTAACGTTTCAATGGCAGAGGCGAACTTTTCCTCGTCCAGATATACGAACTCCTCGTCCTGGAAAAGTACCTCGTTCTTGTCGTTGGCAATGGTGGTGATAAGGGATATCTGCTCGCCCTCTTCAAATCTGCCCAGAGCAAGGATACTCATATTTCCGCCTTCAAAGTAGTATTCAAGAAATTCCTTGTTGAGCCAGAGGTTTACTCTCCGCTCGTACTTGGAGGGCATGTACATATAGAGCATATTGTTGTTGGGAGCGGTGATGAAAAATTCTGCCTGGCTGTTCTCGCCCTCAACTACGGTGGTGTATCTTGCATGGCTGCCGTATACGCCTGCTTTGGCGTTTTCCGTCTTTATCTCGTCGATGTTTATTCTGTAGAAGAATTCCTGCTCCTCGTTTGACAGCATCGAGGACAGCAGCTTGTTCTGATTGTCAAAGGGATATTCTGTGCCCGAAAAATGACAGCTTGCTGCGGCATTATCCACCATGAACGCTATCGGCAGCGCATAGGGATTTTCATAAACGCATATCTCGTTGCTTTCGTTGGATTTTGTCAGTACCAGATCGTCATAATGCTTCGATTCGGGGATATCGGGAGTAATTGTGTTACCGTCCTCGTCCTTTTTGATCTCCGCCCGCTCCATTACGTACTTTACGCCGAATATGGCATCGGTCACATAGGTGGCTCCACGGTATTTTATATAGTGTCCGCCATAGGAGAAGCCCAGCCTGCGCAGGAACTGGATAGAGCTTGCATTCAGCGTGGAGCTGGAATGGGACAGACCATAGCTGTTCAGCGCAAGGGAATCGTTCACGGTGCGGTGATAGTCGCTTTCTATGCGGTACACGCCGTTGTCCTCTTCATAAAGGGACTGCACCGTTTCCCGTCCCAGCGAGATATAGCTGTTATAGCCCGAGTGCTTTGAATAGTTCACGTCCTCGTCGATAGCAAACAGATTGTACAGCGTTGATGCGAACAGCTCCGCTGAAACAAATATCGCCAGTGCGGCGGTTATCCCCGGAGTGAGAGCTTTTCTGTTGCGGTAGCAGTACAGTATCAGGCAGTAGATGGCTGTGAATACCACGCTGTACCATATGGCGGTGATGATGCCTGCGCTTTCATAGTCCTGCTTGTCGATATAGAAAATGTACACGATAAGCCCCGCCATAACGCCGCCTATCTCCTTGAGGGTTATGCCTTCAATGTTTTCGAAGGCCTCCGCTGCGGCTATGAGCATCACAAAGGAGAAGGTGAAGGAATAGCGGTAGGGCAGCCAGTTGGGTACCTGGAAGCCATGCCATGCGATGTCGATATTTGAGATGTACATGGAGAGTATCACCGACAACAGCAATAGCCCTGTGCCAATCTTGTTTTTCAGCTTTATCCTGTCGTTCATGAAGTAAAGCGGCAGGAGTATCAGCGTGATGACTCCGCAGTAAACGGCAGGAGAGCCCTCGTTGCGGCAGGTATCGTACATATTCGGCAGCAGGCTCTTGAAAAAGTCAATGAAATCGAACTGGGTCTTCCATTCAAAGGTGGGATTTGTGAAGTCCAGCTTGCCCAGCTGCAGCGAATGATACAGCGGCAGCAGCACCCACGCGGCACAGGCTGCGGATAATATCCCGCCCAGCGCGAATTTCAGTCCGGATATGATAAAGCTCTTGAAATGTATCCCCTTTTCGTTTGCGGAAAAGTAATAGTACAGGAAGTACAGCACTGAGAAAAATGCTATCATCCAGCCGATGTAGAAATTCGCCATGAACATCAGCGACAGCGGAATGATGAAATACAGCATTTTGTTTTCGTTGATTATTTTCTCTATCCCTCGTGCGATAAGGGGCAGGTATATCAGTCCGTCCAGCCACATGGGATTCATCAGCTGCACTATCATATATGCCATGAGCGCGTACATCACCGAGAAAAGCAGCGCTGTTTTCGGCTGAGCCTTCCTCGACTTTTGCAGGTAGAAGCAGAAGGTTATCCCCGCTGTGCCTACCTTGCACAGCTGCATTATCAGCACCGATTCGGTGATTATGCTTCTCGGCAGAAGCATAACTATCATTATGAAGGGGCTGGCCAGATAATAGGCAAAGATGCCCATGAATTCACCGGTGAGATTTCTGCTCCATGAGATGAAGGGGCTTGCGTCTCCTCGGAGGATATCACGCAGATGCTCGTAATAGTACACATACTGTCCGTTAAGGTCCAGCACCAGCACAGATTCGTCGCCGAAGGGATATATTCCGAAGCAGAAATACGCTATAAGAAGCAGTATTGCAGGGACAAAAAACGCAAGCAGGTATATCCTGCGGGCCTTGAAAAATTCAAATATTTTCCTGAGTGCAGCTCCGCCGTTCTTTTTCTTCATACGAGCCGGAGCGCTCTGCGGAGTGTTTCCGGAAATGCTTTCCGTAGAGTTTTCTGACATTTTATTGTATCATCCTTTCATTCAAGTATGCTCATTATATCGGCGATGCTCATCTGCATTATGCTTCCGTCGCCGTTTACTGCCATTTCTGCAAGCTCACGCTTGTTTTCCTGAAGCAGACGTATCTTTTCTTCAATGGTGTTTTTCGCTATCAGCTTGTAGACGGTCACGCTGTTTTTCTGACCTATTCTGTAGGCGCGGTCGGTGGCCTGATTCTCGGCGGATACGTTCCACCAGGGGTCATAGTGTATCACTATATCTGCTCCTGTGAGGTTAAGTCCTGTTCCGCCTGCTTTCAGCGAAATGAGGAAAACCTGCGTACTATCGGCGTTGAAGCTGTTTACCAGCCGCAGACGTTCCTCCGCCTTGGTGGAGCCGGTCAGCTTATAGCTGGAGATATGCTCTGCCTTAAGACGGCGTTCAATCTTGTCCAGCATGGTGGTGAACTGGGAGAACAGCAGCACCTTATGTCCTGCCTCGGTGCAGCTTGCTATCAGCTCCATGCAGGATTCCAGCTTTGCGCTGCCGGAGGTGTAATTCTCGTACACCAGCGACGGGTCACAGCATATCTGCCGCAGTCTCGTCAGCATGGCGAGTATCTCTATTTTGCCTTCGTTGGGATTTGCCGCGGCGAATTTCTCCCGCAGCTTCTTTTTCATGGAGAGCACATTCGCAGCGTAAAGCTTCTGCTGTTCCTCGGTCATCTCCTCGGCGAGGATAGTCTCCGTTTTTTCGGGAAGCTCCGTAAGCACGTCCTTTTTCATTCGACGCAGTATAAAGGGCGAGGTCAGTCGGGACAGCTCCTGAGCTGCCTTGCTGTCGGTATACTTTACTATCGGCGTTTCAAAGGCCTTCTTGAAATGAGTGTACCCGAAAAGATACTCGGGCATGATATAATCGAAGATGCTCCACAGCTCTGCAAGGGAGTTTTCCACAGGGGTGCCTGTAAGAGCAAATCTCACTCGGCTATTTATCCCCTTGACCGCCTTTGCAGCCTGGGTGGTGTGGTTTTTGATGAACTGTGCTTCGTCGGCGAACATGAAGTCGAAGGAAATGTCCTCATACTCTGCGATGTCACGGGTCAGCATGGTATAGGAGGTGACAAGAACGTCGCTGTCCTCATGGCTGCGTATTATCTCACTGCGCGTAGATGCGCTGCCCGATATCACCGAGACCTTCAGCGACGGAGCAAAACGCTCCAGCTCGCTCTTCCAGTTGAGGGTCAGCGAGGACGGACAGACTACCAGACTTAAAATGTGTCTGTCGGAGTTTTCCTTCGCAGACAGCATCAGCGCGATAGACTGTATGGTCTTACCCAGGCCCATATCGTCTGCAAGTATGCCGCCGAAGCCGTAATCTGCAATGGTCCTCAGCCAGCTAAAGCCGTACTCCTGATAGGGCCGCATGCTGCCGCAGAGCCCCTTTGGCACAGGATAATCCGAGGACGCCGACTCCGCAAAATCACGGACCGCCTTTTTGAAGTCCTCGCTGCGGCGGATACGCATGCCGTTGATGTTGTCCTGCAGGCTGTCAAGGTAGAGCATGCGGTATTTCGGTATTGAGATGTTGCTTTTCAGGAATGCCTTGTCGGGAAGAGCAAGACTGTCTGCCAGTCCTGCAAATTCCTCGATGCCCTCATCGTTAAGGTCCACAAAGGAACCGTCCTTAAGACGATGATATTTCTGTCCCCTGCGATAAGAGCCCAGCATGGCCACAAGCTCATTTATATTGTAGCCCTCCACGTCGATTGTAAGTGTGAGCAGGCCTTCATTCTGCGGAGTTATCCCCACTGACGGGTGAACGGGCGGACGGACTGTCATCGCCTTGAAGCGCTCGCTGGCGTACAGCTCCATTCTTTTAGTCAGGTAGGCTATCCCCTCGGAGCACAGACGATAGATATTATCCTCCCCCGACACCTTCAGAGGATGTACCGGGTCGTTTTCGTTCATCTCAAAATATCTGAGCACGGCTCTTTCAGCCGCATATTCGGCGCGTCTGTCCGATACGGGACTGCTTTGTCCGAAGGCTGAAAAGGTCTTATCTCCGTAGGTGTACTCCAGCTTGGCATAGACCGTGTCCCGGTCGGGCAGGTCCAGGTACAGCCGAATCTCCGCTTCGGGTGGGATAATGTCCTCTAAAAGCTCAGCGCCTTCGATAAACACGTACTTTTTCAGCGGGACTACTACCGATGAGTAAAAGGCTGCCATATCGGGCGGTGCTATCATAAGTCGTCCTTCCTTGGATATCTCGTCGTACAGGTCGTGCACCGCTGCCGAGAAATCGTCGGGACATATAAAAAGTATATGGCGATATTCATCATGGAAAAACAGTCGGGAGCGGCTGCCCAGCATGGTAAAGCTGTTCATGCAGGTCAGGAGAAAGCTGCCCTCCTCCTTTTCAAAGCGCAGGGTTATATCGGGGCTGCGGCGATATATCCGGCACATTTCCCCGTTTACGGCTATCTCGCCCTTTGTGTAGACCGAGAAGAGCTTATCTGCCCAGACTCCCTCCAGCTCGTACTCCTTTGAAGAATAGGAGCTATAGTAATTCTTCCGCTGATTTGCCGCGGAGAGCATGGTGATGAAATCCAGCAGTGCGCGGCTCTGCTCGTCGAGAGCGGCGGGAGTGTGGCGGAAGGAAAGCTCCTTGCCATAGCTATGATATGCGCCGGTATTGAAATTTCTGATAAGCTCGGTGATGCTTTTGACCACGTAGGTCTTGTCCCTGCCTATCCTCAGAGAGAGCATCAGCTTATAGGCTGTGGAGAGCTGGGGCTCTATGTGGATATCGCCGCTGCACTCGCTGTCGGAGTATTCCGATTCTGCCATGAAGTTATAGCTGCTGATGAGCCGCGATACGCCCGGAGAGCTGTGAGCGGCAGTTTTATATTTTCCGACACCCTCGGAATATTCCAGCATGGCCGCGCAGACGTGGCGGCAGTAGCCGAATTTATCGCAGTGGGCAGGGCAGGAGCATACCGCTGATATGACGGTCTCGGTGTCGCGGTTTATGGTGAAGGAGCAGCTGCGGCGGCTGTTTCCGTCAGCGACCTGAGCGCAGACCTGTACAGCGTTGTTTTGCAGAGAAAATACTCCTGTGATCTCCGCACAGCCAGAGTTATAGTCCTCCAGCCCCGCAAAATATGTGTCGCTGCTCCATGCGAAGGAGCGTATTTTATTTCTGTCGGGCATCGGAGATCACACCTCTTTTCTATTTGGTATCAATTATCGTAATAGTTTCAGACGTACACTATATTATACCACATGTAAGAAAAAGTTTCAATATCTTTTTCGAATTTTTGCGGATTTGTAATTTTTCGGGGCGGTGTTATGTAATATTTTGTAATTATTTTAGGGTGTTGTGAAAAATAGATAAAAACTGATAGAAAAATAGCGAAAAAATCTACGCGTAAAATGGAGAAAAAATTTTCAAAACACTTGAAAAACACGGATTCGTATGCTATAATAACTATTGCGTGACTGCAACAGATATGCGATGAAGCGGGAGGTGGCTGCCGGTACGGCAGGGAATTTCCGCAGAGTATGTCCGATTTTAAACCGGGCGGCTGTAATATTGAACACGGTATGTGCTTAAACCATGCGCTTTTTGCGTACAGGTAAGTTATTGTGCTTTTTAGTTTGGCGCTATGTGTGTTTACGGCCCGAAAACCGCTCTCGGTTGTCGGGTTTTAAAAATATTTTGTATGAAACACACGGCAGCGTGTAAATGATATATTACATTTCGTCCCCCAACAAACAATATTTTTTCAGGAGGCGATTTAAGTGGCAGTCAATGAGAAACTCAGAATCAGAATCAAGGGCTACGACCACGCTGTAGTTGACGCAGCAGCGGCTAAGATCGTTGAGGCGGCTAAGCGCAGCGGCGCACAGGTATCCGGTCCTATTCCTCTTCCTACCGAAAAGGAGATTGTGACTATCCTTCGCTCTGTACACAAGGACAAGGACAGCCGTGAGCAGTTCGAGCAGAGAACTCACAAAAGACTTATCGACGTGCTCAGACCCACAGCCAAGACTACCGAGGCTCTTCAGGCTCTTGAACTTCCCGCAGGCGTTGAGATCGTAATGGAAATCAAGTAATTTCCGAAAGATATCAAGGCTTACGGTCATGTTGAGTATTTCTCAACCAATAACCAAAGGAGGAAAAAACTATGACAAAGGCAATCATCGGTAAAAAGATCGGCATGACGCAGATTTTCGATGAAGCGGGCAAAATGATCCCCGTAACCGTTGTTGAAGCAGGTCCCTGCGTTGTCGTTCAGAAGAAAACTGTTGAGAACGACGGCTACAGCGCAGTTCAGTTCGGCTTCGGCGACATCCGCGAAAAGCTGGTAAACAAGCCTATGGAGGGCCACTTCAAGAAGGCTGACGTTCCCGCTAAGAGAACTCTTAAGGAGTTCAGACTTGAGAACGCAGATACTCTTAATGTTGGCGACGTTCTTAAGGCAGATACCTTCGAGGTGGGCGACATCGTTGATGTTTGCGGTACCTCAAAGGGTAAGGGCTATCAGGGTACCATCAAGAAGGACAATCAGCACAGACTGAAGGAAACTCACGGTACTGGCCCTGTTCACAGACATGCAGGTTCTATGGGCGCATGCTCCTCACCTTCCCGTATCTTCAAGGGTAAGAAGCTCCCTGGTCACATGGGCGCTGAGAGAGTTACCGTTCAGAATCTCGAAATCGTAAAGATTGACGCAGAGAACAACCTTATCGCTGTTAAGGGCGCTATTCCTGGCCCTAACAACGGCATCGTTACTATCGTTGACTGCGTCAAGAAGGCTTAATGGAAGGAGGAAGCGGATATGCCTAACATGAAGGTTCTTGATATGACAGGTAAAGAGGTTTCCGACATTGAGCTGTCAGACGCTGTTTTCGGAATTGAGCCCAACAAGTATGCAATGCATACTATGGTTGTAAGCTATCTCGCAGCTCAGAGACAGGGTACTCAGTCCACTCTTACCAGAACAGAGGTAAGCGGCGGCGGTAAAAAGCCCTGGAGACAGAAGGGTACAGGTCATGCACGTCAGGGCTCTATCAGAGCTCCTCAGTGGGTACACGGCGGAATCGCTCTCGGACCTAAGCCCAGAAAGTACGCTTTCAGCGTAAACAAGAAGGTCAAGAGACTTGCTATGAAGTCTGCACTTTCTTCTAAGGTTCTCGACAGCGAGCTTATCGTTGTTGATTCTATCGCTATGAGCGAGTACAAGACCAAGACTATGGTAGAAATGCTTAAGGCTATCGGTGCAGCTGATAAGAAGGCTCTCATCGTTATGCCTGAGGTTGATGCTAAGGTGATCAAGAGCGCTGCTAACATCCCCGGTGTAAAGACCGCTCTTGTTAATACTATCAACGTATACGACATTCTTAACTGCGACAAGCTCATCGTTGCTAAGGACGCAGTTTCCAAGATCGAGGAGGTGTACGCATAATGCTGGCACAGGATATCATTATCAAGCCTATCATCACAGAGAAGAGCATGGAGGGACTTCAGTCCAAAAAGTACACCTTTAAAGTCGCTAAGGACGCCAACAAGATTATGATAGCTAACGCTGTTGAGGAGCTTTTTGACGTTAAGGTGGCTAAGGTAAACACCATGAACTGCAGAGGCCGTTCAAAGAGAGTCGGCATGAACAGAGGAACTACTCCTTCCTGGAAGAAGGCTATCGTTACTCTTACAGAGGATTCCAAGACCATCGAATTCTTCGATGGCATGATGTAATTGCCGCGCATCGGCATGAATGTATGGAGTGCATACAGGCACTCCGCAAAACCGTTTTAAGGAGTTGATTATAATGGCTATAAAGACTTATAAGCCTACCACCCCCTCAAGACGTCAGATGACAGTAACAGACTACAGCGAGCTTTCTAAGGTTGCACCCGAAAAGAGCCTGCTTTCAGTTATTAAGAAGAATGCCGGCAGAAACAGCTACGGCAGAATTACTGTTCGTCATAAGGGCGGCGGAAATAGAAGAAAATACAGAATCATCGACTTCAAGAGAAATAAGTTCGGCATGAATGCTGAGGTTAAGACTCTTGAGTACGATCCTAACAGAAGCGCTTTCATCGCTCTCGTTGAGTACGAGGACGGCGAAAAGAGATACATCATCGCTCCTAACGGCCTTAAGGTCGGCGATGTTGTAAGAAACGGCGCAGACGCTGATATTAAGCCCGGTAATGCACTTGCTCTGGCTAATATCCCCGTTGGTACCTTCATCCACAACATTGAGCTCTATCCCGGTAAGGGCGCACAGCTCGTTCGCTCCGCTGGTAACATGGCTCAGCTTATGGGTAAGGAAGAGACCTACGCTCTCGTTAGACTTCCTTCCGGCGAAATGAGAAAGGTTTCCATTTCCTGCATGGCATCTATCGGTCAGGTCTCCAACATCGACCACGAGAACGTTAACCTCGGTAAGGCAGGACGCACCCGTCATAAGGGCATCCGTCCTACCGTCCGCGGTTCTGTCATGAACCCCAATGACCACCCCCACGGCGGTGGTGAGGGTAAATCTCCTGTCGGACGTCCCGGACCTGTTACTCCTTGGGGCAAGCCTGCTATGGGTTACAAGACAAGACCTAACCACAAGGCTTCCGACAAGTTCATCGTTAAGAGAAGAAACGGTAAGTAATAAATCAAATATACTCATCGGATTCATAAAGAGGAATACAGTGAAGGGCTCCCGCCCTGCTGTATCTTGCCTCTGCGCATGACGCGCAGCATCTGAGAGGGGAGGAAAACCAATGAGCAGAAGTATTAAAAAGGGACCATACGTTCAGGAGGTCCTTCTTAAAAGAGTTATCGCTATGAACGAAGCTGGCGAAAAGAAAGTCCTTAAGACCTGGAGCAGATCTTCCACGATCTTCCCTGAGTTCGTAGGCCACACCTTCGCAGTTCATGACGGAAGAAAGCACGTTCCCGTTTATGTTACCGAGGATATGGTAGGTCATAAGCTGGGCGAGTTCGCTCCTACAAGGACCTTTAAGGGCCATGCAGGATCTAAGACATCCAACAACGGCAAGTAATCATAGGTAGAAAGGAGAGCTTATAATGGAAGCAAGAGCAACACTCACAACTGCTCGCATAGCACCCAGAAAGGTTCAGATCGTTCTCGACCTTATCAGAGGCAA
>CAMEYZ010000023.1 GCA_945947715.1 uncultured Clostridia bacterium
GGGCTGCGACCTGCAGACCGAGCATGAGCGTTATCTGACCGAGCAGATATTCGGCAAGCCTGTGTTCGTTTACGATTATCCCAAGGAGATAAAGGCGTTCTATATGCGTGCCAATGACGACGGCAAGACCGTTGCAGCAGCCGACCTGTTGGTTCCGGCAGTAGGCGAGCTAATCGGAGGAAGCCAGCGCGAGGAGCGCACAGAGCTTCTTGAAGCCCGCATAAAGGAGCTGGGCATGGACGTTTCCGAGTACGAGCGTTATCTTGACCTGAGAAGATTCGGCGGAGCAAAGCATGCAGGCTTTGGACTGGGCTTCGAGCGACTCATCATGTATGTTACCGGTATGCAGAACATAAGAGATGTTATTCCCTATCCCCGAACTGCGGGAAATATTTACTAAGGCGCATTAAAGCACCTGCTTTCTTAGCTGCAAGATAATACTCTTCTTTTTGTTTCATGTAATAGTCGTCGTTGTTGTCCGACCAGGTTGTGATAGGTGGAGGCTCCGAATAGGAGACTGTCGGACAACAATTTACTTTACTTTTGTTTACTTTACTTTTGTTTTCTTTTTTTTGTTGCATATTTTCCGAAGGTACCAAGGTATCTTCATCGGAAAGATGAGTTTCTGCAGCAGAAACAAAAGTATCTGCATCATTTAGTGGGGAAATTTCTCCGCCCTCAGAATCGGTTTCTGAACAATTGTTGTTCAAATCATCATCATTGTTACTTTTGTCCGTCTTTGAAGTATTTTCAAAGGCGGAATTTTCTTCATCAGAATCATCGTCATCATCATCACTTTCATCCTCCAGCAGCCAGTATTTCGACTTGTCAGGCTTGTTCCGAGTGGTTATGAAATCGTACTGCTTCTGGATTCCCTGCGAGGTGAACACGTTCTTTTTCATAAGCTTCTTGTCTAGCAGATCAAGCTCGCCGCAGCAGCGTATCATCTCCACTACATCAGAGATGCTTTTTTTCCATCTGCTGCCGATCTTTTTCTTGATGACCAGCGCCACAAACTCGATAGGCTCCTCGATATAGTAGCCGTTGGCGTAAATCATGGAAAGCAGGGTGATAAATGTGCAAAATCCGTCAGCGCCGTACTCTTCGGTGAGGAACATTATCTTGATATCATCGAATACAGTCACGTCCAGCGGAAAATAGCTCAGTCCTTTTTTGATAGGTCGTCCCATAATAAAGCTTCCTTTCTGTAATTGTAATATGCGAATTGTGTTGTGAATAAATTGCACAGTGCTAAAATGTAGCACAACTTATCCCATTTCGCTATCTATATTATAGCTCATTCTGGCAAAAATGTCAATGGGAAATCGAACGAAAGTTCTACAAATATCATATATTTGCTTTATGCAAATTAACGGAATAAATGTTACTTATACTGCAATAAATGCTGCAGAATATCCGCAGAAACATGCATCTTACCCGATAAAATCCGCAGCTTGCCGAAAAAGGATTTACAGGGACGATATAATGTGATAAACTGTAACCATGGGAGGTGAGACGGTGAAAATAACTATTGAGGAGATAGGCAAGGACGGTGAAGAGGAGATAATCCTGCGGTGTCATGAGATGAGTGATAGCGTGCTGGATATCGTCAGACAGCTGCGTGCGCTCCAGACAGGGCTTGTGGGCTATCGTGACGGTGAGATACATAGGCTGTCCTTCGATGATATCTACTACTTTGAGGTGGTGGACAGCAAATCCTTCTTTTACTGTCGTGAGGAGGTCTTTGAGAGCCGCCTTAAGCTATACGAGTTCGATGAGCTGTGCAGAGGCATGAGCTTCTTCCGGGCATCAAAGTCGATGATAGTCAATTCCGACAAGATAGATTACATATCCCCGTCTTTTTCGGGGAGATTCGAGGCCGTGCTGGAAAACGGCGAAAGGGTAACGGTATCAAGACAGTACGTGGGCGTGCTGAAGGAAATCATGGGACTATAAGGAGGGATATAATGAACCGAAAAGAAATACTGCGCATGCTTGTTAATCATTTTTTTATCATATATACCTGTACGATGTTTGCGACCATATTGTTCTGCAGTCTGAACGACCCGAAAACGACAGAGATAGATGTCAGCTTTTTAGGATATGCGGGGATATTTTCTCTCTGTGCAGATCTGCCAACGCTGGTGTATCTGTCGGACAAGGAGCTTACCAAAAAAGGATGGTGGATACGAACGGCTATTCATACTGGACTGCTGGAGATAGTGCTGCTGACGGTGGGCTATAAGCTGGGAATGTACAGCGGTGTCCTGGGCTTTGTGCTGTTTTTTGGCATGATAATCTTTGTTGATGCCATAGTGCGGCTGGTGACCTACGTCAACGACATCAGCACAGCCGAGAAGATAAACGGTCAGCTGAAAAAACGCAGGGGAGATATTGAAGGGAGAGGAACTAAGTGAGCGAAAATATTATCCAGATAGAGCATCTGAACAAGTCCTTTGGTGACGTGAAGGCTGTGAGCGACCTAAGCATCAGAGTGAAGGAGGGCGAGCTGTACGCCTTCTTAGGAGTAAACGGCGCGGGAAAATCCACGACCATATCCATAATCTGCGGACAGCTCAGTAAGGACAGCGGAAAGGTCATCGTTTCGGGAAGAAACATCGACGACGGCATGCAGGACGTCACCAGAGCCCTGGGAGTTGTGTTCCAGAATTCGGCGCTGGATATGGCGCTGAATGTGCGGGAGAATCTGGAGACCCGGGCAGCACTGTATGGCATCAAGGGAGAGGCGTTCAGAAAGCGTCTTGAGGAGTTAGCAGAGATACTGGACTTTAAGGATATCCTAAGTCGCACAGTGGGTAAGCTTTCAGGAGGACAGCGGCGGCGCATCGACATTGCACGGGCGTTGCTTCATAAACCGAGGATACTCATTTTAGACGAGCCCACCACGGGACTTGACCCGCAGACCAGAAGGCTTCTGTGGGACGTGACGGAGAAGCTCCGCCGCAGCGAGAAAATGACGGTTTTCCTGACCACGCACTACATGGAGGAAGCCGCAGACGCAGATTATGTGGTGATACTGGACAGCGGAAAAATATCCGCCGAGGGCACTCCGCTGGAGCTGAAAAACAAGTACACAGGGGATTTCATCACCCTGTACGGCGTAACTAAGCAGGAGCTTGATAAGATAGGCCTTCCCATGGAGACCGTCCGTGATGGAGTACGGATAGCTGTTCCGAACACAGCCGCTGCAACAGAGCTTATCGTGCGGTATCCCGAGCTGTTTAAGGACTATGAGATAACAAAGGGAAAAATGGACGATGTTTTCCTTGCGGTGACAGGAAAGAAGCTTGTGGGAGGTAATGAGAAATGACCGGACTTGGAAATCTGATAAAACGAAACTGTAAGCTGTTCTTCAAGGACAAGGGAATGTTCTTCACATCGCTTATCACGCCGCTGATACTGCTTGTGCTGTATGCGACCTTTCTGGCTAACGTTTATAAGGACAGCTTCATGTCAGCGCTGCCCGAGGGCTTCGTTGACACGGAGAACATCATAGACAAAACAGTTGCGGGACAGTTATTCTCGTCGTTGCTGGCGGTGTGCTGTATCACGGTAGCGTTCTGTTCGAACATGTTGATGGTGCAGGACAAGGTGAACGGAGTGCGGAAGGACCTGACAGTAACTCCTGTAAAGGGCTCTGTGCTTGCGCTGAGCTATTACATATCCACAGCATTTTCCACGCTGATAGTATGCTTCGGAGCAGCAGCGGCATGCTTTATCTACATAGCGAACATCGGCTGGTACCTGTCGGCGGAGGACGTGCTGCTGATATTGGGTGACATATTCCTGCTGGTTATGTTCGGAACGGCGCTGTCGAGCATAGTGAACCTGTTCTTAACATCGCAGGGCCAGATATCGGCGGTAGGAACGGTAGTATCCGCAGGCTACGGCTTCATCTGCGGAGCATATATGCCCATATCCCAGTTTGGCGAAGGGCTTCGCAAGGTGCTTTCCTTCCTGCCGGGGACCTACGGAACATCGCTCTTAAAAAATCATGCCATGAGGGGAGTTTTCGCTGAAATGGCAGATGCGGGCTTCCCCGAGGAGATAGTGGAAGCGATAAAGGACTCGGTGGACTGCAATCTGTACTTTTCGGATAGCAGGGTAGATCTGGGAGATATGTATCTGGTGCTTATCGCTGCAGATGTGGTGCTTATCGGGATTTTCATACTGATAGGGCAAATAAAGTCCCGCAGCGTTTCAAGATAATAAAAAAGACAATCAATAAAAAACTACTCCGTAAAAAGAGTAGTTTTTTGTATATTAATAAATTATTCTTTCGCTAATCGCCAAATTCCGCGGGAAAAACCCCCACTAAGCTGAAATACAACCAACGTGGCAATCGCTGTCGGGCGGACCCGACCGGCAATGACCGCAGGGGGACCCCGCTATTCCATTGCTTTTGCAGAATATGCTGCAGGGAGCTCGCTGCTGCTGTCTATGGGCATTTCATTGTCGTCGGAGTCGTAATCACCGTAGATGTCCAGCGAGAACCAGGACCTCAGCGAATTTACAAAGGGTGTATCAAGGACGTATCTGCCCTCTGCGTCGTACACTCCTGAGGGGAGTACCAGCTCTGCACACTCGCTTGAATTGTCTGCCATGTACTGCAGAGCATCCTTTTTGAAGTCGTAATCGTAGACGGTTATGTCAGTTTCTGCGCCACTGTTAAGTATGCCGTTGAATATCTGGTCCATGCTTGTGCGAAGTCTGTCACCCGAAGCGTTGATAAGGTCTGTGACTACCTCTCCCACCACAGCAGCACGTTCTGTTTCGCCGTTTTTATAGTTTGGATAGGTAAAGGCCTTTCTCATAGTAGTTGGGTCCAGAGTACAGTTTCCCTCGCGGATAACTGTCACCTCGCCAGTCTTTTCGTTCTCGTAGATAAGCGTGTCGGAGAACACATGGTTCACCGTCTCAAAATGCGCAGCCATGGTCTCGAAGCTGGACTTGCCAAATATCATGTACTTTTCGACGGTCAGTCCACATGCATTTTCCACAGCTCTTTTTGCGCCCTGGATTCCGTCGCTGCAGTAGAAATCGTAGATAGTTCCCTCAACGCCATTTACCGTGGCATACATATCGCTCTGGAGCGGCACGATTACCAGTTTTTTTTCGGATGGCAGGAGCCTCGTCAGCACAAACGCAGAGGCTGTGAGCCTGTCCTCGGAGTCAAGGACGAACAGGGTAGTCTGATTGTCCAGCACCCCCGGAGTATATACCTCAGGCTCAGTGGAGCTTGTCACCTCGATATCGCTGACGCTTCCAGAGCGGTTCATAGTCTTTATCATAATCAGTCCCACCGTAAGTATCACCACCACAGTCACAACAATGGTGATGATATAAGTAAGTGCAATTTTTGTACTTTTTTTTGCCACAGCATTTACCTCCATTTTCCGATAGGCTCGGAAGATATATTAAGAAAAAATTTCAAAAACTATTGAAAACCGGGTCGATTTGTATTATAATAGATATTGTGCGCAGGTTTATGCGCATCAGAAAAGGGTGAGGTTTTCCATTTGAGGAAAAAGCTTGTTGATGTCCAAGATGCGGACGTCCACGCCTATTTTTTTCGCATATCTGACGGTATATCCCGTTCCCGTTTTGTAGTCGCAGATGACAGCTATCATGCGGGAGGAGTGGTCAGCCATGAAGCGATTTCGTTCGAACATGCAGCTGCTCGAATAATATTCGTTGACGTAGATAATATCCGTTGCATGGGAAATGATATCCTGGGGGAGGCGTATTTCCTCGTCGGTCTTGTACCGGGCGTCGTAGCCTCTGAAGGGATAGGCACCGTACAGCTTAAGGGTGCTGTTTGTTTCCATAAGCCCCTCGACGATTTCGGCAGCCCACATATCCACGCCAGCTGCCATACCTGTGATAAAGGTATCATAGCCGTCGTCAACGGCGTCAATTATCTGCTGTCTGAGCAGGCTTTTCAGTACAAGTATCACCTGCGAGCAGGGGTCGCCGCTGTCGGGAAGCTTTTCCGGACGATGTCCCGTAAAGCATACTGTCTTGCTTTTGTCAACTATCAGATCCATACCGCAGCCGCCTTTCTGTTAAAAAAATCTGTAATTTCATGTACATATGCGTACAATCAATAACATTATACCATATAATAAAAAGAATTTCAAGTATCTTACAAATATTTTTAAGGAGATTTTTATAATGAAAGATTTTCTGAGACGAACCTGGGCGGAGATACACCTGGACCGCATGGAGCATAATGTTAAGGAGCTTATGAAGCTCACCTCGGACAGCACCGCTCCCGCTGCGGTTGTAAAGGCGAACGCCTACGGCCATGATGATATACACTGTGTGCCCTTTCTGGAGAAATGCGGGATAAGCTTCTTTGCGGTCTCGAACATCAATGAAGCGGAGAAGCTGCGTTCCTGTGGCTGTAAGGGAGATATCCTCATATTAGGGTACACTCCGCCGGAGTATGCGGATGCTCTGGAAAGGTATGATATCATTCAGGCAGCGGTGTGCTTCGAGCATGCAAAGGCGCTGTCAGACTGTTCTCATGGAGCTGTCCGCGTACATATGGCGATAGACACGGGCATGGGCAGGATAGGTCTGCTGACAGATGACCTGAAAAGGTGTGCGGACGAATTTGAGAAAGCGGCAGCCCTTCCTCATATAAAGCTGGAGGGAGCGTTCACACACTTTGCATCAGCGGATAGTCTTGATGCCTCGGACATGGAATACACCGTAAACCAGACCGAGCAATTTTTCGCGCTCAGAGAAGAGCTTGACCGCAGGGGAGTACAGTTAAAGCATTATCACTGTCTGAACAGTGCAGGCTCGGTATTCCACTATGACAGCCGCAGCACCCTTGCGCGTTTCGGCATACTGATGTATGGCCTCAAGCCGGACTACAGCCTTGACATACCATTTGAACTTAAGCCTGTCATGGACTTCAAGTCGTCGGTATCCTATGTAAAGACCCTAAAAAAGGGGAGATATGTAAGCTATGGCAGAACCTACTGTGCTGATAGGGATATACCAATTGCGACGATACCCGCAGGCTATGCGGACGGATTTTCGAGGAATCTTTCAGGGAAAGCGAGTGTCATCATAAACGGCAGAAAAGCGCCGATAATTGGAAGGATATGCATGGACCAGTTCATGGCGGACATAACGGGCATACCCGATGTGACAGCGGGCACAGAGGTAACGCTGTTCGGCGGAGAATGTGGTCAGACAGCAGACGACTTAGCGCAGCTGTACGGTACGATTGGCTACGAGATAGTATGCGGCATATCGAAGCGGGTAACGAGAGTAATAATGTACAACGGCGAGATAGTTGACGTATCAGAATACTAAGTCGGGTCCGCCCGACAGCGATTGCCACGTTGTTGTTTTTTCAGCTTAGGTTACATTTTCCCGCGGAAGCTCATAATAATCGAAGGTTCGAGGGTTACATCAGCCGCATTTTATGGTCAAGCTGACCATAAAATGCAAAGTTATTTTGTACAATAATACAAATTATGGCGAGATATGAAATATTTTCCGTTTTTGAATTGTTTATATAATGAAAGAACCGTTCCGATGAACGGCTATGAAAGGACATGAAAAAATGAAAAAGAAAAATATATCGGCTGCGGCTGCTGTAATGGCGGCTGTGCTTTCATTCGGAGCTATTGCTCCAAATACTGCTGTTATCGCAGAGGCGGTCACTTCCTCTGCATCATCGAGCTCTTCAAGCAGTGCAAAAATGGAAGCGGCTCTCAAGACCGTAAAAAGCCGCATAAATATCCCCGAAGAATTTTCCGAGTTTTCCTACAGCACAAGGACCGAAAAGGCTGTGGAGGGCTATTATTTCACATGGAAGGCAGTAAATGCTGCGGGCGAGGTCCAGAAGACCATAAATGTCACCATAATTGACGGCATTATCACCAGATTCAGCACCAGCGATTCCTATGACTATAACAACGAGCCCACTCTTGCCAAGCTTTCCAAGGAGAAGCTGCGCAGCTGTGTGAGCTCTGCGGTAAAGGCGCTTGATCCTGACATCGCCGACCAGATCGAGGTCAATGAAAATATCGATGTGGACCTTCATGGGGACAGCGCATATGTTTCTCTTAGCCGCAAGGTCAACGGGCTGTATTTCAGCAAGAATGTTGGCTCTGTCTGCGTCAACAAGAATACAGGTGAGGTGACGTCCTTTGTGCTGAACTGGTGGAACGATGCCGAGTTTGAGGACGCTTCCAAGGCAGTTGACGAAAAGACGATGCAGCAGTCCTATAAGGACAACGTAAAGCTTGTGCCTTCCTATACCATAAACAATGTGTATGATAACAAGGGCAATGTCACGGGCAAAACTGCGAAGCTTATCCTTTCCCAGGATAATAAGGTGGTTTTCGATGCTGCCACGGGAAAGCCCACCACCATGTACGATGATTATGCAAAGGCTAATAATACTGCGAATTATTCGCTGTACGACACCGTTTCGGAGGATTATGAAGAGGATTGTGTTGAAGAGGCAGCGGAGGATATTCAGGCAGGTGCTGCAATGGGTGGAGATGTAAGCCTCACCGCAGCCGAGAAGCAGGCGCTTATGGACAGCGGAAAATACTACTCCAAGACCGACGCTGTGGCTATTCTCACAAAGGATAAGTACCTGAATATCGGCGATGATTATGTAATGGAAGGCGGAGTTTTCCAGGAGGGTGACAGTCCGTCGGGCTTTGTATGGCAGTTCAGCTTTTACAAGAACACCGAAAAGGAGTACAGAAGTGCCTATGTGACCATGGACGCGGAATCCGGCAAGATAATCAGCTTTAATAAATACGCCCAAGCTCCCTCAAAGACTATCAATATTAAGACAGTCAATAAGATAGCCAAGCAGGCAGCGGAGTATTATCTCCCCGAGATATTCGGCGAGTACAAGTCCGCGGAAAGCAACACCGCGGACGCCAACAAGCAGACCTCACGGAACATTACGTTCAACCGTTATGCCAATGATATCCGAGTTCAGGGGAATAATATCATCATCAACGTAAATTCAGAGGGCGAGGTCATGAGCTTCTCCTACAGCTACGATGAGGTAGCCTTCCCCTCGGCGGACATTATTTCCGAGGAAAAGGCATATGAGAAGGCCTTTGCACAGACCGATTTCAGGCTTTATTATGACGGCTATCAGCGCCTTGACGGAAAGTCCTGCATCTACATGCTTTACACGGTTGATGATTTATATCTTGATGCAAAATCCGGCAAGCTTTGCACATCAAACGGCACACCTATAACCATCACAGAAAAGACCGAGGGCTGTCCCTATACAGATATCAGCGGTCACTGGGCGGAAAAGTACATCACCGAGCTGTACGACTACAATATCAAGCTATCCACGGACAGCGACAATAAGTTCAACCCTGACGAATATATAACCGAGCGTGAGTTTTCCGAGCTGCTTAGCTCCGTGTTCTATGTAAATGTAATGCCGCTTATGTACTCAGATTATTCCTATTCTGCGTCGAATGAGTTCGGAAATGACAAGCTGACAAAGGCTGTAGCTGCGAAGGAATTCGTACTCAGTGCAGGGGGAAAGGACTTTGCCGAGATAAAGGGGATATACAAGTCACCCTTCAAGGACGTTGATCCTACCCGTGACGATCTGGGCTACATAGCCATTGCATATGGCATGGGCGCAGTGAAGGCGGATGCAAGTGGCAATTTCAATCCCGAGGGCAAGCTCACCAGAGGGTATGCTATGTATATGATATATAACTATCTGAAAAATAATAGCTGATTATAGGGAGTTGCATATCTATGAAAAACATTATCAGATGAACAGTATCGGCAGCTTTGGCAGCGATGATGATCTCCGCAGCGGAGATACCCGTAGCTGCTGATCTGACGGAGCAAGACGGTGGGATATACTATGTAAAGTCCGACGGAAGCTATGCCCGCGGCTGAAAGACTGTGGGCGGTAAGAGATACTATTTCAAGTCCGACGGAACAGCTGTGACATTCTTTCCTCACTGACTAAATAACAAAAAGGAAGTATCGCAAAACGGTACTTCCTTTTATTATGCTTATGTGTTAACGGATTACTTTACAAAAGCCTCATAGATAGCCTTAGTAGCGGTCTCAAAATCCTCTTCCTCAACGCCGATGATGATGTTGAGCTCAGAGGAGCCCTGGTCGATCATCTTGATGTTGACTCTTGCTTCTGCCAGTGCAGAGAACAGCTTGCCTGCGGTACCTCTCTGCTTTCTCATGCCGCGGCCTACCACAGCGATAAGAGCCAGATTATTTTCGATCTCCAGCTTATCAGGGTGAACGCGGAAGTTTATCTCATCGAGGATACCTCTTTCCTTGCCCACGAGAGCGTCGGTGGCCACTATAACGCTCATAGTGTCGATACCGGAGGGCATATGCTCAAAGCAGAGGCCATTCTTTTCGAGAGCACGGAGAACATTTCTTCCGAAGCCCACCTCGCTGTTCATCATATCCTTTTCGATCTGGAGAACGGAGAAGCCCTTCTTGCCTGCGATACCGGTGATAATGTGCTTGCTGGAATCAGCGGTCTCAGCAACGATCATAGTACCGGGGTCCTCGGGGTGATTGGTGTTCTTGATATTAATGGGGATACCCACAGACCTTACAGGGAAGATAGCGTCCTCATGGAGAACGGTAGCGCCCATGTAAGCAAGCTCTCTGAGCTCACGGTAGGTGATTGTGGTGATAGGCTCAGGATTTTCGACGATTCTGGGGTCGCAGATAAGGAATCCGCTTACATCGGTCCAGTTCTCGTAGAGCTCAGCATCTGCAGCTCTTGCAACGATAGAGCCGGTAACATCAGAGCCGCCTCTGGAGAATGTCTTTATAGTATCGTTAGGCATCGAGCCGTAGAAACCGGGGATAACAGCATTCTGAGTTTCGTTAAGCTTAGGAGTGAGAGCCTCGAGAGTCTTGTCAAGGTCGAACACGCCCGACTCATCAAAGAAGATGAAGCCTGCGGGGTCTAAAAACTCAAAGCCCAGGTAGTTAGCGAGGATTTTGCTGTTAAGGTATTCTCCGCGGCTTGCTGCATAGTCGCGTCCTGCGCGGTGAGCGAAGGAATTTTTGATGTGGCGGAATTCCTCTTCGAGGGAGAAATCGAGACCCAGCTCAGCGATAATGGAGTTGAACCTGTTTTCGATATCAGCAAATTCCTTAGCGAAATCGCTGCCCTTAGCTGCCTTGTCGTAGCAGCGGTAGAGCATATCGGTTATCTTTATATCCTCGGAAAATCGCTTGCCAGGAGCGGAAGCAACAACAAATCTTCTTGTGGGGTCAGCCTTGATGATAGCGGCAACCTTTTTGAACTGATTCGCGTCCGCCAGTGAGCTTCCGCCGAATTTTACGACCTTTGTCTTATTCATTATAAATCATTCTCCTTGATCCTTACGATTATGGGGACAATACACGGCGGACATTTCCCTGTTCCGCGCGCAGAAAATTATCATCACAAACACTATTATAATACAATCCGTCGGATTATTCAACCGTAATTTTTTACAAATTTTCATATAAAAATATAGTCCGTTTGTGGAATACTGCTGTACATCACAGGCGGACAGTTATGTCATCAAGGCAGTAAAAAGCGGCTGTCAGCAGAAACGCTTACAGCCGCCTGAAATAGAACGTTTTTTACTTTCTTGTGACCATCTGCATAAGCTTGCCAGCCTCTGCGTCCAGCTTCTTTGCAGTATCCTGTGCATTGAAGGAGATAGCGGAGTTGGTCTGCACCACATCGGAGATAAGGTTCATGCCGCTGGAAGCCTCGCTGATAGCGTTAGCCTGTTTTGTTGTGGCATTGGAAATTTCCTCGATAAGGACGGTATTCTTGTCCATGCTCTCCAGCATAGCGGAAAGCTCCTGAGCTGCAGCATCTGCGACCTGAGCGCCCTGTTTTACAGCCTCGAGAGTCTCAGCGATAAGAGCGGTAGTTCCCTTAGCAGCCTCAGCGGACTTATTTGCAAGATTTCTCACCTCATCGGCAACAACAGCGAAGCCCTTGCCGTGCTGACCTGCGCTTGCGGCTTCAACTGCGGCGTTAAGTGCGAGGATATTTGTCTGGAAGGCGATATCGTCGATTGTATTAACGATATTACCGATTTTGTTGGAGGCCTCGCTGATGCGGTCCATGGACTGCTGCATCTGCTTGAGCTTTTCAGCGCTGAGCTTAAGATGCTCGCCGGTAGCCACGGTGATCTGAGCTGCATTTTTCGCAGACTGAGCATTTTCGTTGACATCTCTGGAGATATTTGCGAAGGCTGCGGAGAGCTCTTCAACGGTAGCCGCCTGCGAGGAGGAGCCATCTGAAATTTTCCGGGAAACGTCCTCCATTTCGTTTGCATAGGTGTTTATGCTGCCCGAGATATCCTTGATTTCAAGGAGAAGCTTTTCCATGGAGCCATTAAGGCGGGTGGTCTCGGACATTTTCGTGTCGATGCTGTCGAGCATGCCATTGATTCCGTCGCTTAGAACGGAGAATTCATCACAGCTGCGGACATTTACGCGAAGGTCGGTATCGCCGGACTTTATCTTTTCCATATCGGAGCCTATTTCGTTTATGGGCGCGATGATATGGATATTGACAGCGCGGCTCACTATCCAGGAAAGAAGAATGATGACAACAGCGATGAATATCACAGTGATGACCGTAATAAGAACAGTCTGACCCATTATCTCAGAGCTGGGGATGAGTGTGCCTATGTAATAATTCTCGGTCTGAGCAACGCAAACATAGTAGAGGGAGCCGTTTATCTTAGCAGTTTTACCCTTGCCCTCGTCCATGGTGAGTATCTTTTCGGAAAGACCAGCCTCTGCGGCGTCGGTGCCGATAAGAGTAGTATCATAGAAAGCGAGGATGGTATTGTCAGCCTTGGAAACTGCGAACATGGAGCCGTTCGTACCAACAGTAATTGTGCTGAGGACGATATCTATCTGATTATCCGCGATAGCATTGCTCAGACGTTCGGGCTGAAGACCTACCTGAACGATACCGGCCTTGTCCTTTCTGGAAACGCCGATGTACTGGAAAAGCTTGCCTTCTGCGCCGTTGGGCTGAGGCTCCTGAGCGACTTCAACAGAGGAATCGCTAAGTATGGAAAGAAATGGCTTAGTCTGCTCGGAGGAGCTGAAATCAAAGCCGACATACGCAGGCACAGTGGTCCAGAGGATAATGCCGTTTTCGTCGGTAACGTGGAGCTCGTCCACGCCCAGCATAACTCTGATGCGTTCAAGCTCGTCGGAATCGTCGAGAATGGCGGGGTTAAGCTTTATCATCTCCGCGAAGGAATTAGCGGAGGAAATGTAGCCCTCGTTAAGGGTCTCGTACAGTTCAGTGATCTGAGTTTCAGCATTTGAGAGCTTGTTTTTTGCGCCCACGATACGGTAATCGGCGGTATCTCTTGCGGAGGCTTGCTGGAGCCCCACCTGGAGCGCGAACACCAGCAGAGCCGAAAGCACCAGAGCCACAGCGGCGCCCATATAAATGTTCTTCAGGATAATTTTTTTCATTCTTTAACCACCCATCATAATATTTTCCGAAAAAATGTTTGAAATAATTGTCATATTTCCCTGAAAATTTCTCCGATTTAGCATATTAGCACACGAATTGGCTTTGTTAATTAAATTTTAACATAAAAAGCAATTTATTACAAGTACGAATGATTAATATACTATTAACTGAATATTAATTTCTGAACAAACACATAAAAATTGCCTATAAACTTGCTCAGCTTTGTGCTAAATAAAAAATACAGTCCCCGAGACCCGAGGACTGTACAATACCATATTATGTCATCACTGATGACGCTTGTTCTTGTTGGAGTAGCTTCTGTTAGGACGGTTAGGTCTGCGACCTCCAGCGTCCCGTCTGCCGCGGTCGTTTCTGCCCTTGAATTCACGGCGATAGTCCTTTTTGGGGGCGCCCTCATAGAGCTTGACAGACACTCTCTGGCCATTTATCTTCTGACCGTTCATAGCCTCGATGATGCTGTCCTTTTCGCCTGCGGGAACCTCCACTGTGGAGAAGCTGTCGTAGATATCTATCTTTCCGAAGGCCTTTCCCGGAAGACCTGTGATATCAGCCAGAGCACCGAGGATAAAGTTTGGAGCTATCCTGCTGCGTCTGCCCACGGAGAGCTCCAGCTTAACGGTTTCAGTCTTTCCCTTGCCGTAGTCACGGGGAAGAGACTTCACGAACTCGGGGATATTCTTCACATCCTTAGAGAGTCTCATGCCGATAAGTGCAGCAGCCACGTCCTCAGCGGAGTAGCCCTGTGAAAGTATCTCGTCCAGATAGGACCTGCTTTCTGGGTATTTATTTTCGTTTATGGCAGCTATAACCTTGTCAGAAACATGGGATATCTTCTTTTCGACGATCTCGCTCCTATCGGGAAGGTCCCGCCTTGCGATGTCAGCCTTGGTGAATCTGGAGATGTCGCGAAGCTCATAGACCTGACGTCTTCCGCTAACAAGAGTATAAGCTGCGCCGCTCTTGCCTGCGCGGCCGGTTCTGCCGATGCGATGGATATAGTATTCGTTGTCCTGAGGGATATCGTAGTTAAAAACGGCGTCCACGTTATCCACGTCGATTCCTCTTGCAGCAACGTCGGTGGCGATGAGGATATTTATCCTGCCTGATTTGAAGGCATTCAGGACCTGAGTTCTGGACTGCTGCTTCATATCGCCGTGAAGTCCCGCAGCCTTGAAGCCACCTGAAACAAGGGCCTCAGAAAGCTCGTCCACCATTTTCTTCGTGTTGCAGAACACCATGGACAGCTTAGGCTCGTAAGCTGCCAACAGGAGCTTTAATGCATCTATCTTTCTTCCCATGGGGACTTCATAGTAATACTGCTCCACGCTTTCGACGGTGCGGGTCTTGTTTTCCACCTTTATCATAACGGGGTCGTGCTGGTATTGGTCGGTTATCGCAAGGATAGCGGGGGGCATCGTCGCCGAGAACAGCACAGTCTGACGCTCTTCGGGAACAGCTCCGAGAATCTGTTCGATGTCCTCTCTAAAGCCCATGTTAAGCATTTCGTCCGCCTCGTCAAGGACAATGGTGCGGAGATTATCGAGCTTTAAGGTCCTGCGGTCCATGTGGTCCATAACACGTCCGGGGGTGCCCACGACGATGTGCACGCCACGACGAAGGGCGCTCAGCTGCACG
>CAMEYZ010000024.1 GCA_945947715.1 uncultured Clostridia bacterium
GCTTAGGTCCGCAGAAAGGAGTACGGGAGCATAAAATCTCTTTGCGTAATAGTGAAGAGCCTTCCATCTGCCGAAATAGTCTATGGACGACCATGAGATAACGGGATTGGAGTCGTTGACCTGCCAGTACAGCGAGCCCATGCAGATACCTCTGTTGCGGCGCATATGCTCCACGTTGAGGCGGATAGCGTCCGCCTGCACCAGCTGGGTGGCGTACACGAGCCCCTCAAAGGTGTAGGGATAATGTATCATCTGTGCGATATAGTACAGCAGCTTTTCATTGCCCGCCTCGCATTTCTGATGAGCCTCAATAACAGGGGACATAAGATTCATATCCTTGTCCTCAGCGAAGCTGCGTACAGTTTTCATGGAGGGGATAGATTCAAAGCCGTACTCCGAGCAGAAGCGGAACAGGTACTTGTTGTATTCAGTGAAGGGCTTGCAGCTGTGCCATACCTCCCAGTAGTGGATATCGCCCTTGTTTTTTGCGCCGGAGTCTCTGAAGCTTCCGCCGGAGGAGGGGGAAGAGGGCCAGTAGAAGGTCTGCGGGTCATAGAAGCTGAGAATTTTCGGAATGAGCACCTCGAACATGCGGAGATACCCTTTTTTCATTTCGGGCTGATCGGGGAGCCCCCAATACTGCCAAGCGGATTCTATCTCGTTGTTTCCGCACCATAGTGCCAGTGACGGATGATTTCTTATCCGCTTCACATTGTCGATTATCTCATGCTTGACGTTTTCGCAGAAGGGTCTGTCCGCGTTGTAGACGGAGCAGGCGAACATGAAATCCTGCCATACCAGCAGACCGTTTTTATCGCAGAACTCATAGAACCAGTCGTCGGGGTAGACACCGCCGCCCCAGACACGTATCATGTTGTAATTGGCAGCAAGACAGTCGTTGAGAAGTCTTTCAGTCTTTTCCCTGCTGCGGCGGCAGATTATCTGATCCTCGGGGATATAGTTTGCGCCCATTGCGAAAATTTTAATGCCGTTTACTGCAAAGGCAAATTCCTCGCCATCGGTGCCATCGTTGTCGGGAGTACGGCATACCTCCACAGTGCGCAGACCAATGTCAAGGGAGCTTTCGTCGATAAGCTCACCGTTATCTGACAGGCTGACGGAGATGTTATATAAGGGCTGAGCGCCATAGCCTCTTGGATACCAGAGAGAGGGAGAGTCGATGCAGAACTCCGCAGTAAAATTTCCACCTGAGATAACAGCTTTTTCTGTACCCTTTCTGCCTTCGGGGTCAGTCATCGTCACAGAAACCGAAAGCTTGTCGGAGGAAAGATCCTCCAGATGTCCCTCCACGGTAACATATACGCCATGCTCGGTGTGGCGCTGACGATGATATACGCTTTCGATGCGTCCGCCCCTTACGCCGATAAGCTGCACAGTGCGCCATATGCCCATGTCAGGCAGCACAGGGCCCCAGTCCCAGCCAAACATATAATGAGCCTTTCTCATATGAGGATAGCCAGCCATAGTGGAGCTTACTCCCCAGAGCGGGAGCTCCTTGTTCTTTTCGGTTATGTATCTTACGGGAGAGATAAAGCGCACTGCCAGCTGCTGGAGCTCATCGGAGCTGATAAGGTCGGTGACGTCAAATTCATAGGTCCTGTGCATATTGCAGCAGGTGCCCACGGATATGCCGTTGAAGAAAATTTCCGCAGCGGTGTCGATACCGTCGAAGTGGAGATACACCTTTTCGGAGCCTTTGATATTTTCATCGGCAGGAAAGCTTGTAACGAAGCAGAAGTCGTCCTCGGAGACACGCGCTGCCTCGTACTGATTTTCTCCCTTATAGGGGTCCTCGATAATGCCCGCGTCGAGGTAAGCGGTATATACCGAGCCGGGAACGGCAACGGGGATATTAAAGCCCGATTTCAGATATGAGGTATATACCTCGCCAGGGTGAGTAAGTGAGATATCGGAAGCCGAATCGGACAGCTTATACAGCTGCCATGTTCCGTCAAGTGACTGAATAAACATATTTTTGCACACTCCAATCTGTTGATTTTTTATGCATATCATATTGTATCCATTATACAATATTTCGCTGAAAAAATCAACAGAAAATAAAAAAATACGGAGCTGCTGTAATCATATGCAGCTCCGTATCGGTATCAGAGTAATTATTCATTTTTTTTCTTTGAGTCCTCGGTGCCGGCTTCGTCGCTGCTTCTCTTCACATATGAGCCTGTTGAGATATCATATGTGCGGTTAGAGTTGATCTTCGCATAGATAAGCAGTCCAATGAGGATAACGACCACGATAACAGCAATAACAACTATTATCACCCACATAGGAACGGGCTTCTTTTCAGCTGCCGCCTCCGCCTCGCTGAGGGCAACGGAGCGGGTACCGAACTGATTTACATTAGTAAATTCGATGCCTGTGACGGTTATGGACTGACTTGTTCCCACGAGGGAGAAGTCGTAAAGCTCGCTGAAATTACCGGTTCCGTAGGCGTTTAAAATCTGCTTGCAGCTGAACACTGCATGGCTGCTGTCGTATGACACAGGGACCGCCATTTTTACCGCAACATTTCCCTCCTCGTCCCTTTTATTTTCGGGGACCGTGGTGTTTTCGGTACTGATAAGCACCATATTTACGGGGCAGAATGCAGGTGCGCTGCTCATTTCCTCGTAATAGATGACTACCTCAGAGCCGGCATTAAGTCTTGTAGCATCAAAATCATTTTTAGTGACTCTGAATATCTCGCCGCTGCCGTTATACTCAGCAGGGTCGGTCACGGGCACGAAGGAGTTTATACCAGTAAGCTCCTCAGAGCTGTTTTCGCCGCCTCCCTTAGAATTGGTGACGGTAAATTTTGTACATAAAATGGTGCCCTGATTAGTAGCACCCACATTAATGCATAGAACGCCGGAAAGATCGGTTATGCTGTCGGGGTCGGGAGCAGCGGCCTTGTATCCTGCGAGGATATCCTCGTATGTAAATACCGCGTGGTTCTCGTCATATTCCGAAGGCTCTACCTTGCCCCATATCTCGCCGTCAGATATCATTTCTCCGGTTTCCTCGTCGGTGACCTCCCAGCTTTGCGCGATAAGCTCAACGGGGTACAAGGTCAGTTCCTCGCCCGAAGGCTTGAGGGTATATTCAACGATTATCTCGGAGTCCTCATTAAGGGAGGAAGGGTCAAAGACATCGGAATAGAGCTTGAAGGTCTGTCCCCAGTCGGACGCCTTTTCCGCAGAGGAAACGTCCGCTTCATAGTCCTCAGCAAAGGCCGGGATGCTGCACACCGAAGCGGCAATGACCATTGATGTCAGCACAGATAATATTTTGCATTTTTTCATATGTCACATTCCTTTCATTATAGCAGCGAGGCTGCTATGCCGTATTACTTTTTCTGTTCACTTTGATATGGTATCATTTTCGGAAATAAAAGTCAAGGAAACTATGGTTAGTTTTTGTAAAATATTTTTTAATGCAGCCTTACCTGTCATGTCACAGCTGATCCATAAAGCTGTGGAGGCCCTTTTCGTCCTTGTAGGATATAAGATTTTTCACATTGACATTCTGAGCACTTCTGAAAATATTGCTTTCTATCTGAGGATTTATCTCTCTGAGCCTTGCGATAAGCTGTTTTATCTCCATTCTCTTTGATGAGGAAGCGTCCGTATTTTCGGTCATGCGGCAGGCACAGCGGATAAATTTCAGCTCATTGTAGCTGCACCAGCTTAAAATATCCTCTTCGCGGACATAATATAAGGGACGGATAAGCTCAAGCCCCTCAAAGTGCTCACTTTTTCTGCGTGGGAGCATGGTCTGCATCTGACCGCCGTACAGCATGCCCATGAGGGTAGTTTCGATAACATCGTCAAAGTGATGTCCCAGCGCAAGCTTATTGCAGCAAAGCTCCCTTGCCGCTTTAAAAAGCTCTGCCCGTCTTATCCTTGCGCAGAGAAAGCAGGGATTTTTCTTTTCGCGATATGCGGCGCGGAAGATGTTTGTTTTGCGAATCTGTGCGGGTATGCCGAGAGTTTCCAGGTTTTCCTTACAGATGCGCATATTTTCCGGGTCGTAGCCCGGGTCCAGCATTAAATATTCAAGCTCAAATGACACTCCCGAATGGCGCTTATACTCCTGCATAAGCTTTGCAGTGAGCATTGAATCCTTTCCGCCCGATATGCAGACGCATATCCTGTCGCCGTTTTCGATAAGCCTGAAATCGCTGACCGCCTTATTAAAGCGGCTTAAGATGCTGCGGTGAAATTCGGTGGTAAGGCTCCGTTCGATGTCAGAGGTACGTTCACTATATTCCATTGAGAAGACCCTTTCCCAGAACATACAGTGCTGCTGACCTTGCGGCAAGCTCGTCATTTTCGGCGAAATCCGCCCGTTTTTTCTCAGCTGCGAGGGTCTCGCTGTTCAGAAGCTCATTATTGAGACAGTCCACTGCAGCGGGTATGCTGTCCGCTCTTCCGCTGTCGATGATGTCCTCTAGCTCGGAGAGTATGTAAGGATTTGTATACTCAAAGGGGATATCGCTTATCCCAGAGCTTTGGTAGCTTTCGGTGAGGATATCGTTGTATTCCTTTGCAGCCTTGTTCCGATTATTTATTTTTATAGTATTCGGAATGATAACGCAGGCAGGAGCCACTCCCGCGCATATGCATAATATAATGAGCAGCTCCGACAGAGTGCCTGTCATATCCGCAAAGCTTTTGAGAATGATAAAGAAGAATATCGCCGCAGCAGCTCCCACCAGAAACAGTGGCAAGCTGCTAAGTGAGGACAGAGCCTCGCTGTCCATAAGAGCGCAGTCGCGGCCTGTGTAAGCGTCCAGCTGCTTCATGCAATATTTTTCTATTTCGGACAGCCGCTTTTCCGCAGCGTTTTTTGAGCTCTCGGGGATAATCCCTTCGGAATGAAGATTGAAATCTATACCCGCAGTAGCGTTTTCGGTAATAACAGGCTCGTCCTTGTCCAGAGAGAAGTCAAAATCTCCGGTGACGTTGGTAAGTCCCCCATCGTTTATAACCTCAGGCTCGTCGTGACATTCAGCCCTTTCGGGGATAACGGGCATGGGCTCGTTGTCCATAGTAAAAAGACTTCTGGAAAAATCGTTCAGATCCTCAGCTGGAGCGGCAGGCTTTTCTTCTGAAATTCCCAGCAGCTCTGCTTTAAGGCTTTCAAACTCCTCCTCGCTGACTGCGCCGTCCTTTTTCAGATCGTTCAGACGGGAAAGGGAGGATATCTTACTTTCCGCAGTCTCCAAAGTGTTTTTATACCTTTCTGCCATAAAAAAATGACCTTTCATAAAAATTCTAATCTAATTATAATACAATATCGGTGAAATTTCAAGTGCGAAATGTTGTATTTTGCGGAAAAATGTGATATACTGATAATGAAACAAGGTTAATTTATCGGACGGAGACTCCGTCCACCCGCCACATTCATAGACAGAGGCGGGATATGTGAAAAAGACAAATGAAGTGAAAAAAGGTGAAAAAAGACATATGCAGATCAAAAATTTCTTTGACAAAATGTTCAGCAGAATAGTTCTAACAGTGCTGCTTATAGTGGTGCAGCTTTTATTGATGTTCACGGTGATATACACCCTTTCGTCCTATTATCTGCCGATAGCGCTCTGTTTTGTGGCGCTGAGCATACTTATAACGCTGTTCATTATAAGGCTGGACGAAAGCTCCTCCTATAAGCTTACCTGGGTAGTGATAATTCTTGCTGCACCCGTTTTCGGAGGACTACTCTATCTCTATCTGGGTAATAAACGTCCCATGAGGCGCATGCGTAAGAAAATGGACAAGGAACATTCGCGGCTGGGAGTGGTCCTCAAGCAGGACAAGGAGGTCCTTGAACAGATGGAGCCGCGGCTCAGGGAGACGTCCCGATATCTTGCGAAGTACAGCGGCTGTCCCGTGAGAATGAACAGCGAGACAGAGTATTTCACCTGTGGCGAGGAGCTATATCCTGTGCTGCTTAGTGAGCTTGAAAAGGCTGAAAGATATATCTTCGCGGAGTTTTTCATAATCGCACCGGGAGTATTCTGGGACAGTGTTCTTGAAATACTCAAAAGAAAAGCGGCCGAAGGCGTGGACGTGAAGCTCATATACGACGACTGGGGCTGCATGAGCAACCTTCCGGCTAATTTTCCTAAAAAGCTGGCGGAGTACGGCATTAAGACACTGAAATTCAATCCCTTCATTCCCGTTGTGTCAGTAATAATGAACCACCGCGACCACAGGAAAATAATCGTTATCGACGGAAAGACCGCCTTTACCGGAGGCTTTAATCTTGCCGACGAGTATATTAACAAAAAGGAGCGCTTTGGCTACTGGAAGGACTCGGCGGTTATGATAAAGGGCGACGGTGTGCTGAATTTCACAGCGCTTTTCGCGGAGATGTGGAACTCCTTCAGCGAGGAAAGGATAGACTGCGAAATGTGCGCGGCGGCTGATTACGGCGATGTGAAGCCCTGCGGCTTTATCCAGCCCTTTGGAGATTCTCCGCTGGATAATGAACAGGTCTCGGAAAATGTATACCTTGAAATCATCAATCAGGCGCGTGATTACGTGTATATCTTCACTCCCTACCTTGTTATCGACGACCAGATGAGAGTGGCGCTTTCACTGGCAGCAAAAAGGGGAGTTGACGTCCGCATTGTCACTCCCGGGGTACCCGACAAGAAAACGGTGTTCAGAGTGACCAGGTCCTATTATCAGACACTTATTTCCTCAGGCGTAAGAATATATGAGTTCACTCCCGGATTTATTCATGCGAAAAGCTTTGTCTGCGATGACCGTATGGCAGTAGTAGGCAGCATCAACATGGATTTCAGAAGCCTGTATCTGCATTTTGAGTGCGGAGTGTATATGGCGTCGGAAAAGGGCGGAGAGATATCCGCCATAATGAAGCTGAAGCAGGACTGTCTTGACACCTTTGAAAAATCCCACGAGGTAAAGCGTCGCGAAAGCAGGAAATTCAGTAATTCGATATTCGATGCAGTGCTGAGAGTGCTGGGCCCGCTCATCTGATAATGAAGGAATCATTTTCAGATTATTCATAAAATGTATTATGATATTACATTGAACTATGCAAAATAAGGGTATATAATATACTCAGAAAGCAAAATATGAATCACAAATAATATTTTGATTCATAAAAGTCAATGTTGACGAGTATCTTCGACATTGGCTTTTTCTTTTTCCGCATTCAGGCACGGACTGCATTGCTTGATAATATACACACCTGCGGAAAAAAATTCGGAGCTGCATTTCCCGTGCAGCTCCTTTTTTGTAAATTCTTAAATTGATGATGTGCTATATCAGCTTCCCAGTCCGGAGAGCGCCTCGGCAGGATCTACCCACTTGCCGTTCTTTTTCAGACCAAAATGAAGATGAGTTTCCTCAGCAGCCTCGCAGTCAGCGGTATTTCCGACCTCTGCGATCTCGCTGCCCGCACTTGCTTCATCACCCTCGCAGACGGAAATATTATCGGCGAGACCGAAATAATAGCTTTCATAGCCTCCCTTGTGCTCGATGACTACGCAGTTGCCCCAAAGGGGGTCATTGTAAACGCTGAGAACAGTGCCTGCTGCTGCTGCGCGAACAGGCTCTCCAAGCTCGCCTGCGATGTCGATTCCATCGTGAGTTTTCCATACGTCAAGAGTTTTGGACTTTACAAGCTCACCGTTGGAAAAGGCGCAGATGATATCACCGTCTAAGGGACGGACGATTATCCCCTCTGCAAGAGCCTTTTCGTTTTCAAAGGGAGATGTGGTCTCTTCGGGAGCTTCCACGGGGGTATCCTCGGCAGTGGGAACGATCTCGTCGCTGTCAACGTCTGCAGTCTCGTCAGGCATCATATCCTCTGCGGGGAGAATGGGCACGTCGTTCTGAACAGCATCTGCGTTCATAAATTCATCGGGAGAAGCGGTGTCGTCCGAAGCGATAAGCTTCTGTTTTTCCTCGGTAAGCTCGGACTTATTATAGGTATAGACGCCCACTGCTGCCACGGCTGCAAGGCAGAAGCAGATAACGGCAGCGGCGGCCTTCCCTGAAAGCTTTCCGATCTTGAAGAAAGATTTGCTCATAAATTTTCAACCATCCTTTTCATGTAATAGTTATGTTTTATTTCCAATAATCCTGCCTTATGCGGCTGACGTAAAACGGAGGAACCCAGAAATCACGAAAGATCGCCGGCCACAGGGCATGTTTTATCGGTTCATAACTATTTTTGACAGTCTTATACAATTTATACTTATTTTTAAAAATTTTCTTTCCGACGAAAACAGTGGGTGTATTAGAGATAATTTGTTTTGAAATGATGTTTATTTCTGTTTTTGTTGTTATATATTGACTTTTGGATTTGGTGTTTTATAACAATAGTAGTGCAAAAAACATCTGCTCTATCAATCAAAGGAAACATGAAATGAGGTCATAAGACTCTCGTATATTACCATCCTCCGATATTTCGGCGCAAATACGATATGGTATTTGCAATTCCACTTAGAATGTGCTAAACTATTTATGTCGTTCATCGACATTTCCTCCTTGTCATTATTTTAACTGCGGTCGACAAACCTGCTTTTATTAGAACCTGTCCACATAGGATATGTGTGCGGATTTTCGAGCGTCGGAAACGATGGCTTCGCCTTTAATCAGCGCTTCCTTAGTGTACAACATTCATCTGTTCTCCCAGTCGAAGATATCGGCATATGCAGTCATGACTTTCCAGAAGCGCAGTATCAATATATCCCTTATGCTTGCTGCAATGACAGTAACCGACTATTGATTTTATGCTGACCTTTCGGAAGGTTCCATCCAGAAGATGTACTCTCCTGAATTGGACATTCTCCGCAAGATATACGGACTCATTTTGTCTCATTTGATCATCTTCCTATCCTTTTCATAGCTGCTTATTAATGCTTCGATCCATATGGTAACATATTAAGTGCGGTCTGTTATGTATAGATATAATAGTCAGATTTTCATATCATCACCGCTATTTATTTCAGCAGGCTTCTTGCCCATACAAAGTCGTAAATGAAATACTCACTCGGATTATTTTCTATTCTTTCCTTGAAGGTCTTCCGAACGTCATTGTAAACCTCATCATTCACAGGCGCAGATGCAAATACATTACCGCCTTCAATAAAAATAATACGATGTTCTCCTTCCCTGACAAAATCAAACAGTATCTCATCCACCCTTTTATCGGGCGTTTGCTCAGCCATCATTCCAAGGTAAAGCATTTTCATTATTTCTATTATCCTGTCATCATAACCTGCGTCGGAAATATATATTTTTTCCTGAAGCTCTCTCAAAGATGTCACAATTCGGTTGGAATATCCTTCGGTAATAGCGGACAGATCAAGCCCCAAATTATTTTCGTCCATTCCTGACATAAACTGTGCGGCAGCTTTGATCTCCTCTTCAACATCGGGAAGCAGATATATCATAATCCTCTTTTCCATATCGTGATACAGAACAGAATAATTCACATAAGCCTCCTCTCCGCAGTCGGGACATTTAAACAGAAATGCTTCTCCGTTAAGCACCTGTTCCTTCATTTCGGGATCAAGCTGAATATTGATGCTTTCCCATATCTGAAAATCGCTTTCTTTTTTGCACTTAGGGCAAGTGATTTTTACGCTGTTTCTTTTTGACATATAATCGACCTCCGTTTTTTATTTCAAAGACTCATAGCAGCTGCGAATCCTTTTAGCCATAAAATTCTTCCCTGAGCAAGAATTTCCTGCACCGGATTACAATAAATTTTACCACAAAACGCCAATTATTTCAAGGCTAAAATTGAAAGCTGTTGTTCAATATACAAAGTAATAATGATCCGTACCTTTATTTTATTATACCAGATCATCTGTATCAAAATCAGAACAATAAGCTCTTTGATACATAGAAAAAAGAAGCATAAAATTATGCGATACAAACAAATTGCCCGTTAAATGGTACTTTCAATTCCACTTCAAATGTACTAATATAAGCTTTTCCACCCCAGTAAAACCGAAGATTTTAAAATACAATAAAAAAGCCCGGACAATTTCATATCCGTGCTTCAATATATATCGAATTATAGATCAAACAGGTCGTCAATTTCCACGAGAACAACTCCGTCTGCTTCGGCTTTTTCCTTTACAGCCTGAGTATATCCAACCTTGCTGAACAGATAATAATACCGCTCCTGCGGCTTGGTGAATATTTCCGAGGCATACATCAGATCGTTATATTCCTTCATGTCAAACGCTTCATTCTTAAACTTACACTCGCAAAATATTGCGGCGTTTCCTGTTTTGTCACTCGCAAGAATATCAATATCGTCCTGCTTTTTAGTCCGGGAATTTCCTCCCCACCAGCGTCCTATATCGTGAGGAACAAACGGAAGCTTCCTTTGTGCCGCAAGCCGCAGCATATACTGACAGCATATACTCTCAAAAATACTTCCCATATATCCCGACATTTCCGATAATATTTCCCGTGATGCGTCATCTTCGCCCAGCAGTTCATAATAGCTTTTATTCGCAAATATGAATCTGTACCAGAACGTATAGAAATTATCTGATATTTTATAAATGCTTCTCTTTGATGAAGGGTCCTCACCGCATGGAGTAATTCTATCAATGAGTTTGATCGACTGAAGCGTATTGATATACTTGGAACATTTATAGCTTTCCTCATGTGTCTTCAAAGCTATATCGTTCATACGACTTGCTCCGCTTGCAATCGCTTCAAAAATGCTGTTATAGACAGCAAGCTCACGCAGCTCCATTTTCAAAAGCAGCTGGGGTTCATCTTTCAGAAAAACTCCTGTTCTGAGAATATTTGCTGCAATGTTTTCTTCAATTGTTTTCATGTTATCGAATGCCGCCAGATAACACGGCACTCCGCCTAAAATGCCGTACACAAGCAGCTTGTCAACATTTGAATAGCCCTCGAAAAATTTTGCACTGTCATAATAATCAAAGGGCAGCACTTCAAGCTGTGCAGTTGAACGCCCGTGTAGCGGACTTTTATATCCCATGACCTCATTTTCCATAAAGCTGACGCTTGAACCGCAGAGAATGAGTATATTGTATCACTTATAAGCCAAGTGCTTTACTTGCAACGCAGAGTATACTCCCCAAAATAGGTATAATATAGATATAGACTTTGGGAGGATAAATTATGAGAAAAGAGGTTGCCTTTAAAAACCGTGACCGTTTTATTCAGCTTGGCATAGCAATAGCATCTCTGCGAAAGCTTCGGTGAATGTCTCAGGAAGCACTCGCCGAAAAAGCCAATATAAGCCGATCACTTCTGAGCGTTATCGAAGCGCCGAATACCTCTAACAGCTTCTCGCTGGAAACGCTATTAGATATTGCCGACGCTCTGGTCGTTACTCCGTCCGATCTGCTGACCGCTTCGCTTTTCCCCGATGATATTATCAATAAAAACAAAGCATAAAAAATGCTCTGCGTACAGCCAATACGCAGAGCATTTTGTTTATAAATATTTATCTTTTTCTTCTTTTGTGGTCCTCATCAACATCTTTTCTCCAGGCTGCCGATTCGGAAAGCTTTACTCCCCTTCTCACGAATGAAATCGCATCACTCATGGCTTTGTACTGCACAGCACAGCCGTCAGCATCGCAGCAGTAATCCACCGCGTTCGCACTTCCTATGCCAATACTTTCCGCAGTTTCCACGGAATCAATATTCGCTCCTAAGAAAACAAACTCCCAGCCATATTTTTCTTGCTGTCTGCTTATCATTTGTCTAACCTTGTGAACGGTGTAGCGTCTGCTGGAATTTTCCATGCCGTCGGTGGTTATGACAAACAGGGTATGCTCAGGCACATCTTCGGGACGGGCATACTTGTGGATATTCCCGATATGCTTCACCGCATCGCCTACAGCGTCCAGAAGCGCGGTACAGCCGCCCGGACAGTAATCCTTATCGGTCATTTTTTCGATTTCCTCAACAGGCACCCTATCATGCAGAACGCGGCTCTCGGTGCTGAACAGCACAGTTGATACAACAGCTTCGCCATCCTCGCTCTTCTGCTTTTCGATAAGACTGTTAAATCCGCCGATAGTGTCGCCCTTAAGGTCGGACATCGAACCGCTTTCGTCAAGGATAAAAACTATCTCAGTAAAATTCTTTTTCATAAATATCCCTCCGTATGATTTATTGTACTTAAAGAATACATCATACGGAGGGAATATAGGTCGCATTTTAAGCGACATTTACACGCCTATCAGATTCTGGTCGAAAGCAAAAAGCGTTTCGTTTATTTCGTAAATGTTGTACATTTTATTTTCTATAAAATATTTTATGATAACATCAAATTTTATGCTGTTTGAGAGGGTATATCCTGCTTTTTCAAGCAGATCCTGCGTTTCGACAATGTCAAGCTCAAGAGCAACGGCAAGTGCAACAGCAGTCTGCTTTTTTGGCTTGTAATGCACATCGCTGCGTATCTTGGAGAACAGTCTGCGGTCGATGTTCGCCTTTTTATACACCTGGACATCGGTCATGCCCTTTTCGTCGATCAGCCGCAGCAGCGCCTGCGAGAACGACTCATCCAGCTTATCAAAGGAAATGGGCGCCGCAAAAGCAGGACAAGCATCTTCCGACAGCATTACTTCTTTGGATTCGGTTCTCTTAAAAAGTCCTGCTCCGAAAGCTCTCCTGCCCACAGTATCGGAATGTTCCTCGGCATAGTTGTCATCAATATATCTGCGGACATCGGCAATAAGCTGTTCGCTGACATACACGACACTTCTATCGAACACTACCAAAGTAATATCCATGTCATTATCCGCAAGGAAATCCGATACAGCAGACACAGCCACCTGCAAAGCCTTATCCTTCGGGTAACCGTACACTCCCGATGAGATAAGCGGAAAAGCCACGGACTCGCATTTATATTCCTTCGCAAGCTTCAGTGATTTTTCATAGCAGGAGTAAAGCAGCTCCTTCTCTCTGTATCCTCCGCCCTGCCATATAGGACCTACTGTGTGGATTATGTATTTGCAGGGCATTCTATAGCCCTTTGTGATCTTAGCCTGTCCGGTTTCACAGCCGCCTAAGGTACGGCATTCTTTGAGAAGCTCCGGTCCTGCCGCACGGTGGATAGCTCCGTCCACTCCCCCGCCGCCAAGCAGAGAACTGTTTGCGGCGTTGACTACAGCGTCGGCTTTGACCTTTGTTATATCATTTCTTATTATTGTGAAAGGCATTTTTTTCACTCCTTAAATAAGCTAATATCTATTACTGTATAATATACGACAGATTCAATAACGCCCTTAAATCTTTCCAAAGCCTCATCGTCCATATTTGATGCTGCGAGCATAAGCATAAGATGCAGTTTATATGATTTGCCCGCAAGCATTGGGATATTTTTCATATGGATATTTCCGTTTGAATTATTGTCAGGCTGTCTGCACTTAACATAAATATCGACATTTTCTTTCATTTTCTGTACAAACTTAAATGGCTCCTCAATATATCTGCATTGATCATTATTCGTGCTGAGCCAGGAATAGATCTGATCTTCACGAACAATTCCGTCCTTATTTGCAGACGTATCATAATTTGCCATAATAAAATATCTGAGGAAACGGAGGGGCTTTTCATCTATCTTTTCCAACGCTGAAGTTATATACTTCCACTTCATATTAAGCTCTTTAAATTTGCTTCTGTCAACCTGACGGAAAACCATATTTTTCAGAAGGTCCATTGAATCAAGTCCTTTTCCTCTCTGATTTATGGTTTCAAATATCTTTAGTGCGTCTGTAATATCATACGTCTCAATGCGGATAAAACTGGTCCTATTGAGTAAAAATACAACGAATTTTTTCAGATCGGATATTTCGGGAAACTTGTCATTCAGAAAATCTGTTATATTATCAAACGCATTAAACAGCAGTATTCCCGATTGAGTAATATCTTTTGGTCTCTGCCCGCCTTTTTCGATCAGTTCCAGACAGTTGCCTGCATCTTCATATTGAAGCTGCAGATGATACTGATTAACGGTATCTCCGTTTTCATTCATTACGGGACTGTAAATAAGGCTGTCGATCACACTTGTCTGCTCATTTTTATTCTTGTAAATATGCTTTATTGCACAAAGGAGTATAAAAAATGTCGTAAGCCTTTGCTGCCCGTCTATAAGTTCAAATCTGCTGCCCTCATCATATGTTACTATCGTACCAAGAAAATATGCTTTCTTACTATCAGTATTATACGCATCTAAAAGGTCAAAAAGCAGTTGTTCGACCTGCGTATCGTTCCAGACATATTCTCTCTGATAGTCAGGAACAATATAGTGATCCTTAAACGCCGAATTGATCGAGTGATCGTTGTATTTAATATATGTATCTGCCATAATTAACTTTCTTTCAGTTGCCAAATGATGATAAAAAGCTACATACTGCTTTTCCATTTTTCATATAACCTGCTAATTATATTATACACTATTTGTCAAGTACCGGCAAACTGAAAAGCGGCAGACCATACTCCCATACAGCCTACAGCTTTCATATTATTCCATTTCACTCTTACAAAACCTTATATTCGCTCTATTATGTTCAGTTCCTTTTTGATGACTGCAGCAAGCTCTGCTGTTGGACCATAGTCAATAAAGTGGACAAGCAAAACGACAAAATCTACAGGAAATTCATTTCTACCTGGTCAGGGGAGAGACCATTATTGTGAGAATGAGGTCTGAACGAATTGTAGAAGCTGTGGATATATTCAAAAATACTCAGCTTCAGATCGTCAAAGGATGAGTAAATTCTTCGGTCAGTTTCCTCCTTTTTCAAGTATTTGAAAAAGCACTCCATTACAGCATTATCATATGAATGACCCTTTGCGGAAAACGACTGAATAATATTGAGCTCGTCAAGATGCTTTCTA
Source organism: uncultured Clostridia bacterium (assembly GCA_945947715.1). GTDB lineage: Bacteria > Bacillota > Clostridia > Oscillospirales > Ruminococcaceae > RGIG4694. The sequence continues at coordinate 14,903 of CAMEYZ010000024.1, forward strand.
AAGGCATCAGACGTAAACTGACAGCCACGGTCGCTGTGGAAGATCAATCCGTCTGATATATTACGGTTTGCTACCGCCATATCAAGCGTTTCAATCGCAAGCTTTGTATTTAGGCTTGGATACAGC
>CAMEYZ010000025.1 GCA_945947715.1 uncultured Clostridia bacterium
AAAGTGAAGGAGATAAGTGGCGGCGCTGCGGATACCACAAACAACCGCATGGAGCTTACCGCTGTAGTTGAGGCATTGTCTGCCTTGAAATGCCCCTGCAAGGTCATTCTTACCACCGACAGCAAATACGTCTGCGACAGCATCTCTAAGGGCTGGGCCAAAAGCTGGCAGAAAAACAATTGGGTAAAATCCGATAAGAAGCCCGCTCTTAATGCGGATCTGTGGGAGAAATGTCTGAAGCTGCTGGAGATACACGATGTTACTGTGAAGTGGGTCAAGGGTCATGCCGGTCACCCCGAAAATGAACGCTGTGATGAGCTGGCTGTGGCACAGAGGGATATGTTCAGTAGCAAAAAATAGTATAATATGCTTAAAATCTGACATAATATTTGTGCAGTGTGATAAAAATGCGGAAAAGCTATTGAAACATCTACTAAATAAGTATATAATAGAAAATGCAGTAATAATAACATATTGTTTAAGTATGTTTTATCTATAAAAAATCACAAAAAGGACTGATAAAATGGAAAAAATGCATATATATGCTGATAATGCGGCTACTACCTGCGTTACCAAAAACGTCCTCGATAAGATGCTTCCCTTTTTTACCGAATTTTACGGAAATCCGTCGAGCATCTATAAGTTCGGACGGGATACACAGGCTGCTGTCGAGAATGCCCGCGAGGAGATAGCTTCCTGCTTTGGCGCTCTACCTAAGGAGATATATTTCACCGCAGGTGGCTCCGAATCGGATAACTGGGCGATAAAATCTACCGCTCTCCGTCTGGGAGCTAAGGGCAAAAAACACATAATCACCACGAACTTTGAGCATCATGCAGTGCTGCACACCTGCGCAGCTCTTGAAAAGCAGGGCTTTGAGGTCACTTACCTCCCCGTTGATGAAAAGGGCTATGTTACCGCAGAACAGGTAAGGAATGCTATCCGTCCTGATACAGCGCTTGTGACTATCATGTACGCTAACAACGAGATAGGTACGGTTCAGCCTATCACTGAGATAGGCGAGGTATGCCGCGAAAATAAGGTGCTCTTCCACACTGACGCTGTACAGGCTGCAGGTCATGTGGAGATAAACGTTAAGGAACAGAATATCGATATGATGTCCGTTTCGGGACATAAGATACATGCTCCTAAGGGAGTGGGCTTCCTGTATGTCCGCACGGGAGTTGCTCTTCCTCCCCTTATCGACGGCGGAGCTCAGGAGCGCGGAAAGCGTGCGGGAACAGAAAATGTTGCAGGAATTATCGGCCTTGCAGAGGCTGTTAAGGCTGCTACAAGGGATATCCCCGAAAAGGCTAAGGCGCTCACCGAGAAGAGAGACCGCCTTATCAATGGACTTACGGCGATAGAAGGCTCACGTCTTAACGGCGGACTTGAAAACCGTCTGCCGGGAAATATCAACGTGTCTTATCTGGGAGTAGAGGGCGAGTCGCTGCTGCTCATGTTGGATATGAAGGGAATATGCGCTTCCAGCGGCTCTGCATGTACGTCGGGCTCTCTTGACCCGTCCCATGTTCTGCTGGCACTGGGACTTCCTCACGAGGTGGCTCACGGTTCGCTCAGACTTTCTATTTCCGAGGAAATAACCGATGAAGAGGTGGATTATATCCTCAAAACAGTCCCCGAGATAGTGGAGCGGATAAGGAGCATGTCCCCGCTTTGGGAGCATATCAAAAAGCATGAGGACTCCACCGATAAGTTAAGAAAATTTGTATCCGAGATAAAGTGAGGTTTTTTAAATGATATACAGTGAAAAGGTTATGGATCATTTCGCCAATCCCAGAAACGTGGGCGAGATAGAGGACGCTGACGGTGTAGGCGAGGTTGGTAACGCAAAGTGCGGCGATATCATGAAGATGTACATTAAGGTGAACGATGGTGTTATCACCGATGTCAAGTTCAAGACCTTCGGCTGCGGCGCAGCTGTGGCTACATCGTCTATCGCAACTGAGATGATAAAGGGCAAGAGCATCGAGGAGGCACTGAAGCTCACCAATAAAGCGGTAATGGAGGCTCTGGACGGACTTCCTCCCCAGAAGATACACTGCAGCGTGCTTGCTGAACAGGCAATGAAGGCGGCTCTGTCCGATTATTACAGACGTCAGGGCGTTGACCCTGAGCCTATCGTGGGCAAGATACATGAATGTGATGACTGCGAGAGCTGTCACTGAGCATCTGAAAATGCAGAAAAATCGATAAAAAATGTACCCGGAATCTATGTAATTTCGGGTACTTTTTTATCGGTTATTTTTTATTTGTTTTGCCGCTGCTTTTTTCCGGTGAGCTTTTAGTGGGAACAGCCTCAGGAACTGCCTTCGGCTTTTTTCTTTTTGTCGCTGTGATGATCACTGCAAGAATAACAGCCGCTGCTAAGCAACCTGCCGCGATAAACAGTACAGCTCCCTTTCTGCTTTCCCTTTCAATGATAGAAAGCTCGCTGCCCGATGCACGGAATACAAGATAGCTTCCGTCCTGTTCGGCGGATATCTCTTCGCCGTTTACGATCAGCTTGGTCTTATCCGCTTCGCCATAGGGGAGATAGCGGACGGTATGCTCGTCAGAGCTGTCCTTTGGGAGAATTATTCTCCATTCGGTGCAGTCTGCAGCGGAGCCGCTAATTGGCTCTGCGGTAATGATATCGCTGCTGCCGAAGGCTCCCTCTGCGATAACAACAGGCTTGATATCGTCCCGCCTTAGCTCAGAGGAAATGGAGGTGATATATTCGGAATACTCCGCTTCTATGGTTTCGGGGAAGGTCAGCATGGAGTAGTTTATCTCATCGTCCAGCCACTCGGCAAAAAAGCCACTTATGTGAGGGATATCTGGTATATTGTCCTCGGAAATGCTTCCTCCGTATTCAAAGGGAAGCTCTGCCACGACTTTTCCGTCGGCAGTGTAGGTGAGCTTAAGCTCAGTGAATGGGACGGGGTGCTTATAATTTTCGGACATTTCCTCAAAGGTGACAGGGAACGCTCTTCCGTCATAGCTGATGCCGTCTATGGCGCCCACGGACCGCAGCCCCGTCACAGCGGAGCTGTCCACGAAGATATTGCTGCTGATGCTGCCCTCTTCGTCAGCGAAGCCCGCTATCATTCCCGTATATTCGCCGCTTTCGTTGATGACCACGAAGCTTATGCAGTCAGCCATATCCTTTGCGGTGCCGCTGATGCCGCCCACGTAATCTCCGCCGCTGAGATGTACCATTGCATTGCAGCCGTACATCGCCGCCGAGGAGCTTCCTGCCACGCCGCCTACATAATCTCCGTCTGTTGAGGAAATGCTGCCGTAGGCTGTGCAGTTTATCAGACAGCCCGTTTCGATGCTGCCGACGATGCCGCCTGCGCCATTCTTTTTGGAGGTCACATCGCCGAAGTTTTCGGAGTCGCGGGTAACGGTCTTGGACTTGCAGAGGAAATCCGAGGAGCTTTCGCCGATGGTCTCAATATCGCCTTCAGGGTCGAAGTCCATTTCTACTGCCATAGTGCCTGCGATGCCGCCCACGCTAACATCACCGTTTATTCTGCCGAAATTGATGCAGGAGACTATCTTTCCGTCGGATTTTCCGTAGGTATCCTCGGCGGAGATGTCCTCGGTGTAGTCTTCAATATCGTTGGAGCTGTCAGTAAGGTCGTCGATGATGTCGATAAGGGTATTGTATGCAGCCTGAGTCTGATCGTTTATCTTATGAGCGTCGTCTGCAAGGATATCCACCGAATCGTCGATGATGCTGTTGGCATTTTTCAGCAGGTCGATAAGCAGGTCAAGATCGCCGGACACCAGCTCACGCGCATCGACCAGCTCGTCATCTGCGCCGATGAAGTCCACCTTGTCAAGGGAGGAAAAATAGTCAAGGGTGTCGGAGAGCCCTTCCAGACTGTCGGTAAGAGACTCGGAGGCGGAAACGATATCGTCCGATGCGTCGCTTACCGCCGTTACAGCTGCCAGAGCTGAGGCAAATGCATTGTCGAAGTGGTCTCCCGCGTAATCGAAGGAGTCGATGATGTTCTGGATATAGTCAGCGGATTCGTCAAGGCTGTCGTTGGTGGTCTTGAGATATTCTATCATATCATCGAAGGACAGCGGGTCAAGCTCTCCTGTGATATCGGAAAGTGCGCCCATAACTCCGCCTGTCGCGCTGCCCGCATCGGAAATATCATCTCCGACGCCGTAAAAAATATTGGGAAGATTGCTGCTGTTTAAAGAGATATAGCCATTGTATTCGCCTTCAAAATCGTCGGAGATGATGTTATTCACCGTGTTCATCAGCATGGCAAAGGAGCTGAGAAGCCCACTTGCAGATTCACCTGTCATGCTTCCAATGCTGCCCTCGATACCGGATATGTAATCGTAATAATCATTGGGATTGGTGCTTCCGCTCTGGATAATTCCGCCGATTCCGTCGATATATCCTCCCGCAGAGCTGATATTGCCCGCAAGCAGTTGTGCATATGCAGCTATATCTTTAAGCGACTGAATGACCTCCGGCTTATATTGTTCAAAAATTTCCGAGGTCTCGGATATGGAGTCGGTCAGAGCAGTGATAGCCTCTGAACATGAATCGGAAAGCTTTTCGAGAGTAAGGCTCATATCGTCAAGACTACCGCTGAGGTCGTTCATAGCCCTTTCCATGGCGGCGGGATCGCCAAGAGCCTTTTGGAGCGAATCCAGACTGCTGCCTACGGAATCGGAGGCGTCCCGCAGCTTTGTGACAGCATCGGTCATATCGTCGGTGAGAAATTCCAGCTCATCGAAGCCCTTATCCATTTCCTCCATGGATTCCTTAAGGAGGTCCACTGCTTCGGTTACTTGGTCAAGGGAATCGGAAAGGCTTGCTGACGCGTCGGACATGCTTTCGGAAACAGGGGTGAGCATATCTATCATATCGGAAAGACGGGAGCTCAGCTCGTTTACGGAAGCTATATCATAGTTGATGATGCGGTCCGTCTCATCGAGAAAGCTGTCGGTGCTGTTTTTCAGGCTGTTCAGACTGTCGGTAAGCTCGTCGGAGTTGGCAGAGACCTTATCAGAGCGGTCCTCCACGTGGGTTATGGTCTCATCGAGGGTATGGCTCAGCTCGTTAAGCTGAGTGCGGAGGGTATCCAGCTTTTTCTCGGCAAAGAATATGGAAAGGTAAGGCTCTGCCTGACCTGCGATACCGCCGATATCCTTTCTGCCGTTGATTTCGCCATAGTTCACACAGCCGCTCACATAGCCCGACTGTCTGCCCACGATGCCGCCAACATTGTAGCCTACATGCTGATAGCCTATCCTTCCCTTGTTGGTGCAGCTCTGGAGAGAGCCGGAGGAAAAGCCTGCAATACCGCCGGTATCGGTGATGTTGTTGACTCCCTCGGTCTGTTTTATGGTGTCAAGGTCGATATCGCCCAGGGAGAAGGAGTCGTCGGAAACGGTGGTGTTCACCGAGGAAATATTGGAGCAGTTTATTATGGTGCCCATATTCTGCCCGATAATGCCGCCGGTAAAATGGTCAGCTTTGAGTACGCCCTCAGAGGTGCAGGAGGTTATCAGACCCGTTTCCTCGTTTATCCCCGCGATGCCGCCAATGGAGCTTTTGCCGATGACCGTGCCGCTAAAGCTGCAGTCGATGATGCGTCCGCGGTTGATTCCCGCGATGCCTCCGCATTTTTCCGCGGAGCCGCCGGGAGTTATCCTGCCTGTGACCCTGAGATTTTTCACACAGCCGCTCTGTTCGATATATCGGAACAGACCCTGCTCAGAGCCGTTGCCATTAAGCTTTAAATTGGTGATGATATGGCCATTTCCGTCAAACTCGCCGCTAAAGGAGGGGACGGGCTGGAAATCGTATCCCTCCAGGCTGATATCGCAGTCAAGGACGAATTTTTTGCCCTTTGAGTATTTGTCGTATACGCAGTTTGAGGAGAATTTAATGAAGTCCTCTGCAGAGGCAATATGGACAGTGTTCTTGTCATCCTTTTCGGATGATAGGGCGGAGCCTTCCGCAAATACGGGGATTATCCCGCCGGGAGCGGCAGCAAAGCCGAACGCCGTGATAAATACCGCAGCTGCTGCTGTTATCCTTTTCATATCATTCATGTTCCTTCACCTCCAATGCAAGATGTTCAGGCTGGGCATATGAAGCCTTATTGTCTATCTTAGCGTCGATGTCGCCTGTGATAACGCCGGTAACAATGCCGTCGATGCGTCCGTTCACATAGCCGTGCACAAGACCGCTGACGGTGATTCGGCTGTTCTTGACGACGGTCCTCTCATGCTTTTTGAAGGAGAACGAGGTCTTTTCGATGATAGTATCGCCGAGAATGAGCAGCTGTGGAAGAGCACCCATAACAAGCAGCAGGGAGATAACAGTACCTCTTCCAAGGCATATGCCGATAGAGGAAATAACGCCGTTTGTGGATATAATTCCGATAAGGAAGCCTGCTACCGCCAGAATAGTTCCCGATGTGATAAGGGTGGGGAAGGACTGGTTCAGAGATTCGGTGATAGCGTCCTTTATGGGCATTTCACGCTTGAGCTCCATATAGCGGCTGGAAATAACGATAGCATAGTCGATGTTGGCACCCATTTGAATTGAGTTTACCACAAGGTATCCTAAGAAGTACAGACTGTTCTGCTGGAGATAGGGGAAGGAGAAATTCATCCAGATGCTTCCCTGGATAACTGCGATAAGCACAATGGGAAGTCCTGCGGATTTAAAGGTGAACAGCAGCACTAAAATTACAAACAGTGCTGAAAGTACGCTGATAATGATGTTATCCGTTGCAAAGGAGCTGGAAAGGTCATAGTCGGAGGTAGTATTGCCCACAACGTATGCGTTTTCGGGATAGTATTCCGAGATCGTCTCGTGGACTGAGTCGAGGTACTCAAAGGGCTCGTCGCCCTCCTCGGGGAGGTCGGTGTACAGCAGGATACGACTGAAATTGTCGGTTTTCAGCTGGAGAAGCGCCTTGTCGAGGACCTCATGCAGGTCGTCAAGGTCCTGCCGCAGGTCGTCGTCCAGAGTAACATAGCCCTTGTCTACCTCGTCGTAGGCGAAGATGAACATGTCGATAAGGGGCACGCCATAGGAATCAAGACTGCTGACTATTTCGCCGTAATCCTCGTCGTTGACTGCATAGGCAGCGTATATGAGCTTTGCTATCTCATAGTCGAGGCCGGAAAGCTCGGAGAACTGTCTGGGTGTGAGCTTGTCGGTGAGCATATATCCGTCTATCGCTTCAATATTAGCAAGACCCATGACCGAATCGGTATCGGGAAGCTTTTCCAGAGCGGAGATAAGCTCTGCTTCCTTGTCGTAGTCGCCGGAGGGAACAACGATAGCCATAAGATTTGTGCTGCCGAAGCTATCCTTTATCTTTTCCGAAGCGAGAGTGGCTTCGTTTTTGCGGGGAGTATCCAGGTCAGATGTGCCGAAGGCGTAGGGGCACTTATTGGAGAAAATGAAGCCTGCCACAGCAAGTACCACGAATATCGGAGGAATGATATATTTCGTGGCAAAGGCGAATTTGCCCACTGCGGAAATTTTCGGAACGAAGCTTTTATGTACGGACTTGTCGATAAGATTTGAAAACAGCATGATAAGTCCGGGCATAAGAGTAAATACCGACAGCAGACTTAAGAATATCGCCTTGATAAGCACAACGGCTAAATCCTCGCCTATCTTGAACCGCATGAACGCCAGTGCGATAAGTCCGGAAATGGTGGTAAGGCTGCTGGAGGTTATCTCTATGATAGCCTTGCTGAGTGCAGCGATGCAGGCCTCTCTTGCGGGGAGATGCTCATGCTCCTCGGTGTAGCGGTTCATAAGAATGATAGCGTAATCTATGGCAAGGGCAAGCTGAAGTATCACCGTGACGGAATTAGAGATAAAGGATATCTTTCCCAGAAGGAAATTTGTTCCCATGTTGAGTATAGCCGCTGCCACGAAGGTCATTATCATAACGGGAATTTCCGCGTAGGACTTCGATGTGAACAGCAGCACTGATACGATAATAACTGCGGCAATAACAGTAACGATGTTCATTTCCGCATCGAGAGCAGCTTGTTCGTTACTTCCCACAGCACTGTCAACGTAAAAGTCATAGCCCTCCAGAGCAGCAGTCACATCGTTTGCGGCCTGAATACTTATCTCGTCAGTTTCGGTGCCGTCGAAGGTTATGGAGAACTTGGCGTAGGTATTCTTGTAGTTCTCGGCGGAGTCGTCAAAGGCCACGGAGGACACGCCCTCGATATCCTCAAGCTTCTCAGCGAGCTCCTTGGCGTCCTCATAGGTTATGTTGGTTATCATATAGGTGCCCGAGCCATAGGTGACGAACTCGTCGTTCATGACTGTAAGACCCTGTCTTGTTTCCGTTTCCTCAGGAAGATAGGTAGTTACGTCGTTTTCGACCTTCACCCAGCTTCTGGAGAACATGCAGAAAATAATTGCGAAAATAAACAGCAGGAAGAAAAGATTCCGTTTATCGACGATAAAGGTGGCGATCTTTACCATAAAGCTGTTGTTATTGTCTGCGGACTTTACCCCTGAAACCTCTGCGCTCAAGATACATCTTCCTTTCGTGGTATAGCTTTTTACTTTAATAGTATTTTATCAAAGCTTTTTGGATAAGTCAATTATCAAACTGACGATAATATGGGTGAAAAATAATGACCAATCGTCATTTTTCATAAAAACGGAAAAACTGACGTAAAATCGTAAATAAATTATGAAATCTATTGACAAACAGGAAAATATGCTTTATAATAACAATGTTTTCGCGAGAAACGATTTTTTAGATTGATTTTTAGGAAAGGAGCAGCAGATACATGAGAAATCTTGTTAATTTAAATATAAATATTTCCCATAATATCCGTACAACAGAATATTTATATATGTATATGCCGAAGCTGTTTCCTAAAGATAAGTCTAAGCTTTTTTAGGGAAATAATGCACATTTGCGCCCTCGGCTTATATGCCGGGGGCTTTTTTGCGCATAAGGGAAGTGAGTGATAATATGGAATTTTTTGATGTTCTTCCGCGGGCTGCTGAGGAGGAGCTGCTGAAAAGGGGAGTTATGACCGACGAGCTGCTGTACTGCGTCAAGGCTGACCTTGACGGAGAGGGCTGCTTCTTCGATGTTTACATAACCTTTACGGCAGAGACTATCTCGGTGCTGTCGGGCTATGAGATCTACAGAAAGATGACAAGACGGGAGAAAAAACAGAAGCTGGAAAGCTTTGAGGTCCACGGATATGAGGAATATAGCATTTCCGACGTAGAAAAAATGTACGTGGACAGATATGTAAACACTGCACGGCTGATGATACTGGACAAAAACGGCAGGGATTTTCCGATAGCAAGGTTTTCCTCGGGATTTTCCGACAAGTTTGAGAAGTTCAGCAAACGCGTTAACTGCACGGCTCACGGAGAGCCTATCGACGATAGCCTGTTAAAGGCGACGGAGCTCAGATGTCCTAAGTGCGGCGAGCTTTATCCCGACCCAAATCGTCCTGTTTGTCCGCGGTGCACTGACCGTCATTCGGTGTTCATCAGGCTTATGAAGATGTTCGGCGAGTTCAAAAAGGAGACCGTACTTATTATGGTAACTCTTCTGCTGAGCAATCTGCTTGCGGTAATTGCCCCCGTGTTTAGCACGAAGATGCTCTATGACGATGTGCTTGCTGCGGGAGGAAAATATTACGGACAGGTGCTGCTTGTTGTAATGGCAGTGGCAATGGTGAATGTTGCGGGACTTATCGTGAGAGCCATATCGGGCTTTATCTCAGCAAAGGTCATTCCGGGAGTAAATCAGCGGCTGCGCATGAAGATATATACTGCAATGCAGGGGCTGTCCCTCCAGTATTTCACCAATAAGCAGACAGGCTCTCTCATGTCCAGAGTTGACCGTGACAGTAACAATATCTACTGGTTTTTCACCGACCAGTTCCTATACTTTATAGTATGTATGGTAAAGCTTGTGGGAATTGCTGCTGTTATGATGGTGATATCTCCGCTGCTTTCGATAGGCATACTTATCGTGCTGGCGGTGCTGGAGATAGTTCAGACCAGATTCAGTAAAAGTCAGCGGAAGCTGTACCGCAAGTACGATATCGCCACACGCTCGGCGAACTCTGTGCTGTCTGATGCCATGAACGGACGACGTGTAGTCAAGGCGTTCTCTCGTGAGGACACCGAGAACAAGCGCTTTAATACGAGGAACACTGAGGCGTACACGATAAACCGCCGCATCAATGGCAGAATAGCAAATACCATACCCTTTCTGAACGCCTTTCAGAGCCTTGTGACTCATATCACTATCTATCTGGGCGATGTTATGGTAATAACGGGGGGCATCATGTTCGGTGAGCTTTCCGCTCTGATAAACTACACTGCCATGATAGGCGAGCCTATTTCCGTGCTTTCTTGGATGGGCAACCGCTGGGCAAGCTGTATGGACGCGGCTTCCAGAATGTTTGAGATACTGGACGCAAAGCCCACCGTAAAGGAGGCGGCAAAGCCTGTTCACAGAGACCATTTCAAGGGAGATATCGAGCTTAGAAACGTTTCATTTGAGTATGAGGCGGGCAGACCTATCATCAGGAATGTTTCCTTTAAGGTACAGGCAGGCCACATGTTCGGAATCGTCGGAAAGACGGGAGCGGGCAAGTCCACGATAATCAATCTGATAGCACGGCTTTACGACGTCACCGAGGGCGAGATACTCATAGACGGCATACCGATAAAGGATATCGCCTTTTCCGACCTGCGCCGCAGCATAGGTATCGTATCACAGGAGACCTTCATGTTCATAGGCTCAGTGGCGGATAATATCCGTTACGCAAACCCCAATGCCACAATGGACGAGGTCATTGAAGCGGCAAAATCCGCCAATGCACATGACTTCATAACAAAGCTCCCCGAGGGCTATGACACCAAAATAGGCGAGGGAGGAGTTACTCTTTCGGGCGGCGAAAAGCAGCGTATATCCATAGCAAGAGCTATAATCCAGAAGCCGGATATACTCATTCTTGACGAGGCGACAGCGGCAATGGATACCCGTACCGAACGCCGCATACAGGCAGCTATCGACAAGCTCAAGGCGGGCAGGACTATTATCTCAATTGCTCACAGACTGTCTACGCTCCGCGATGCGGATATGCTCTGTGTCATCGAAAATGGAGAGGTCAGGGAAATGGGTACCCACGACGAGCTTATCAGAAGCAAGGGAAAATATTTCGAGCTGTATCGTCTGCAGGCGGATGCTCTGAAATTCATCAACGACTAAGGGGGAAGATTTATGGAACAGGAAGTTTATGAAGTAGACAAGCTGAATATCCTTGACTGCGACAAGCTTAAATTCTCGCAGGAGGAAAGCGGCTATCTTACTCTTGAATATGAGGGGATAACCTATCATAAGGTAAACCCCACAAGGCTGATACCCTTTCATTCCAAGAACGAATATATCAGCGTGAACTACGAAAACGAGGAAAAGGAATTCCGCGAGGTGGGCGTTATCCGCAGCCTGGAGGACTTCAAGGACGAAAAGCAGAAAAAGCTGCTTTCGGACTATCTGGAGTATAAATATCACATGCCCGAGATAACCAAGGTTTACAGCATACGTGACAATATGCAGGGAGCAATATTCGTCAAGGCGGACACCACCTGCGGCTCAAAGACTATCTGCATCACCGACTGGTATCAGAATTTCCGTCTCCGTGACGGGTGCTATCTTTACATCAACGACGCCGACGGAAATAAGTATTATTGCCCCGACGTGTATAAGCTGGGCAAAAAGGATATCAAGATACTGGAAAACTACATATAAAAAGTTTTTATTTCATTGAAAAGGAGGTAATCCTCACAAAATGGAACTGTGTATAAACAAGCCCGAAGCTGCGGGGGAGGACGTGGTCTATGCGCTCCCCTATAACTTAAGCCGTGAGAACGAAATGATAAACGGCAGCTTCTGCGTGACCCGTGAGAAAATACTCATTTATCTTGACGGGAATATCATCAGGGAATATGCTCTGGACGATTTTGAAGAATTTGAGTGTAAGCAGCAGGCAGGCTCTTCCATGGCACAGGGCAGAGACAAGAAGGGAAATATCATATTCCTCTGCGCCTTTTCTCAGGAGTATTTTCTGCGCTATGCAGAGCTTTTGAAAATTCTTGATTATTATCTGCGGACGGGAGAATTTCTCACCGAAAGCGACGCCGACGAGCCCTTCTGTCCCAAATGCGGACACCCGCTCAACGGCAGAAAGACCTGTCTGTTCTGCACTAAGAAGAGCAGCACCATACTTAGGCTGATAAAAATGCTTGCGCCCTATAAAAAGGAATATGCTGCGGCGATAATCTGTACGATAATAGCACAGCTCATCAACATAATGATACCCTATGCGGACAGGTACATTATCGACAATTACGTCACCCCGAAAAACGAGGACTGGCATAGCTTTGCGCTCATCGTGACGGTGGTCATATCCTTTATACTGATAAATGCGCTGCTGGATTTCATCAATATGAAGTGCAGCTTCAAGGCGGCGCTGGGACTGGGTAAGGATATCAGACAGCAGGTCTTTGAAAAGTCACAGGCGCTGTCCATGTCGGCTTCCTCAAAGCGGACAGCCGGCGAGATGATAAGCCGTGTTTCGGGAGACGCTGCAAAGGTGGAGGAATTTTTCACAGCCAACGGAAAGGATTTCGTGGTGCAGGTCTTCTCGATGGTGATACTGTGCATCATCATATTCTTTATAGATGTAAGGCTGGCGGTAATGACAGTGCTTCCGCTGCCGATAGTGTATCTTATTGCAAAGAAGCTTATTTCCAGAATGGAGGTAGCCTACACTCAGCAGTGGAAGGGCTCGGTCAAGAGCAGCGAGCTTCTCCATGATAGCTTAAGTGGCATCAGGGTGGTAAAATCCTACGGAAAAGAGCAGTACGAGATAGACCGATATAAAAAGGCAACGGACGAGTGGCGCGTAAACAGCACAAGAGCTGAAACAGGCTGGTATCGGACCTATCCGATTGCGCAGTTCCTTATTTCGCTGGGCAGCTATTTCGTGCTGTATTTCGGCGGAAATATGGTGCTGGGCATGGAGATGACCATAGGTGAGCTGGTGCAGTTTTCCACTTATGTGTCGATGCTGTACGCTCCTGTTGAGTGGCTTATCCGTATCCCGAGGACTCTTGCGGATACCACCGTTTCTGCGGGCAAGGTGTTCGAGGTGCTCGACGAGGAAGCAGAGGTAGCAGACAGCGCAGATGCAGGCGAGATTGACATCAAGGGAGATATTTCCTTTAAGAACGTGTACTTCGGATATAAGGTGTATAATCCTGTTCTGAAGGATATCACCTTCGATATAAAGCAGGGCGAGATGATAGGCGTCGTGGGACATTCAGGCGCGGGAAAATCCACGCTGATAAATCTTGTGATGCGGCTATACGACTGCACTCAGGGAAAAATCACCATAGACGGAGTTAATATCAAGGACATCACCCAGAAGTGCCTGCGTTCGCAGATAGGCGTTGTTCTGCAGGAGACCTTCCTGTTTGACGGAAATATCCTGGACAATATATCCTATGCAAAGCCGGACGCCACCTTTGAGGAGATAGTGAAGGCAGCGAAGATAGCCAATGCCCATGACTTCATCACTAAGCTTCCTGACGGATATAATACCCGTGTGGGAAACAAGGGCTATCAGCTTTCAGGCGGAGAGCGTCAGCGTATCGCTATAGCGAGGGCTATCCTCCACGACCCGAAAATAATCATTCTGGACGAGGCGACTTCCGCGCTGGATACCCAGACTGAAAAGCAGATACAGGAAGCCCTGGGCAGACTTATCAAGGGACGTACTACTATTGCCATAGCTCACCGACTTTCCACCCTCAGCAGCGCAGACAGACTGCTTGTGCTTGACAAGGGACGTCTTGCTGAGTTCGGAACTCATAACGAGCTTATGAAGCAGAAGGGCGTATATTATAAGCTGGTAATGGCTCAGCGTCAGACTACAAAGATGAAGGCTGCAGTTACTGCGGCGGAATAACAAAAAGGGCGGCTCATATAAAAAGCCGCCCATTTTAAAAACGGAGGAAAAACAAATGGAAAAGCTTACAGGTAAAACCGAACAGATAATGAATGACCGTTTCGGCTGTGATAATGTGATAGCCCTTGCCACAGCTGAGGATAATATCCCCCATGTCCGCGGAGTTAACGCATATTACGAAAATGGAGCGTTTTATATCATCACCTATGCTTTGTCAGACAAGATGAAGCAGATCGCAAAAAATCCAGTAGTCGCCCTATCGGGGGAATGGTTCACTGCCCATGGACGGGCAGAAAATAGGGGATACATCGGCAGAGAGGAAAACGCCGAGATAGTGGGAAAGCTTAAGGCTGTTTTCGGGGAGTGGATAGACAATGGTCACGTTGACTTTTCCGACGAGAACACGATAATTCTCTGTGTAAAGCTGACGGACGGTGTACTGTTTGCGGACGGTGTGAGGTATGATATTGATTTTGAGAACAGCTTCTGATTAATATTGCAAAAATTGGAATGGTATGATATAATAAAGAAAAGTCAGTCTTAAAAGTTATCATATAAACGGGGAGGAAGTAATATGACAGAGAAAGAATATGAGACCAAAATGTGGAAAGCTGCCAAAAACAGGGATAAGGAATGCTTCTTAAAGCTGGTAGATGAAAACGCAGTTATGGTATGCGGAGGGTATAGATGTACCGGCGCGGAATATGCCCAGATAGTTAAGGAGTTCGACATCGCGTCTTATGAGATG
>CAMEYZ010000026.1 GCA_945947715.1 uncultured Clostridia bacterium
TTTCAGTTCGCCCACGCAGCGCGCGCTTTCGATCATCATTTCCTTTGTCTCGCCGGGAAGCCCGTCGATGATGTGAACGCAGATATTTATCCCCCGTGAACTCAGCTTTTCATAACCTGCGAGAAAATCCGCATAGGTATGGCAGCGGTTTATTCTGCGGGCAGTGTCGTCGTGGATGGTCTGGAGCCCCAGCTCAACGGTGAGATAGGTCTTATCTGACAGCTCTGCCAGATAATCTGCGGTCTCCTCGGAGATACAGTCGGGACGGGTAGATATCGCCAGTCCGCACACGTCCGGCAGAGACAGCGCCTCCTCGGTCATTTTCCTAATCTTATCCAAAGGACCATAGGTATTGGTATTGGCCTGAAAATAGGGGATATATTTTCCGCTGCTCCATTTTTCGTTCATTTTGCGACGGACTTCGTAAAACTGCTCGGTAATGGATTTTTCAGGGTCACCCGCAAAGGTGCCGCTGCCCTCGGAGCAGTAGGTGCAGCCGCCTGTACCCTTTGTACCGTCGATATTCGGACAGGTAAAGCCTGCGTTTAAGGATATCTTCATGACCTTGCAGCCGAAACGCTCCCGCAGCATATGATTCTGCGTAAGATAGCGCTTTCCTCCGCCGACGTAGAAATAAGGATTATTGTCGATTTTTGTACTCATGTTATTTATTATATCATGGTTTCGCGGAAATTTCAATAGAATTTTCAATTCTGTCATAAAATATTATAAATTTTTGTGTGAAATGCAGAGTGGGATAGTGTATAATATATAATATAGTATTAGGCTCTCAGTGAGCCGTGATTTGTATTTCATGCGGGTGTGTGAATAAGGAGGGACAGAAATGAGAAACGTATTGGTAACAGGCGCGTCGGGACTTATCGGAAAAGCAGTCTGCGAAGGACTTCTTTCCCATAACACTGCTGTTGTGGGAACGGATAATTCTCCCTGTGATATTGAGGATAATCCGAATTTTAAGTTTATCAGAGCTGATATTACCAATAAGGAAACTATTGAGAGAATCATTACTGAAAATAAGGTAGATGCCCTTGTTCATCTTGCTTGTACTGTTGATAATGATTTCCCTGATGTTCTCACCTCTGAGCAGGAAAAGGATTCTGCGGCGGTGGATAAGTATCTGTATAAATTCGCTGTAGCGGAGAACCTGAAGGACATCATTATGATAAGCACTCATCAGGTGTACGCTCCTCAGAAGACCAGAGAGCCTATCAGAGAAATCTCTCTCGAAAAGCCTATTACTACATATGCAAAGATAAAGTTGGATTCCGAAAAGGCGCTGAAGGCTGCTGTGAAAAAGGGCGGTACTACAGGAGTTGTTATGAGGACTTGTCCCGTATATACCAAGGATTTTACCGATAACCTTAAGAGCAAGGTCTACGACGAAAAGGAAGGCTGCGCATTTGTGTACGGCTACGGCGATTACGGCTACTCCTTCACCTGTGTTTACAATATCGTGGATTTTGTGGTGGGTATCATCAATCAAAAAAATGCCATTAACTATGAGGGAATTTATAACGTCTGCGATAGTAAGCCTATCCTTGCTAAGGAAATAGTGGATTATCTCAGAGAGGCTCACAAGCTGGGCGCTGTTATCGAAAAGAATTATGGCAGCGAAAATGTTAAGTCGGTGTTCGGCATACTTCCCGGAAAAGCGGCAAAGACCGAGTATCGTTATAACGATATCAGCATTGCCTGCAGCAATATCTCCTATGACAACACCAAGGCTCAGAGAATATCAAGCTTCCGCTGGAAGCTCTCAAATACCAAATAAAAAACGCGGTACCGTGAATATCATTGGTACCGCTTTTGCTTACTGTGCAGAATTATTTTTCAGAACGTTGGAAAATTCCAGCGCCTTGCCCACGTCTCCGTCAACAGTGAGCTTTTTGGTGGTAAATGCCACAACAGGGTCAAGCTTCTGTGTGATGAGCTTGATGAAGTCCTCGGGGCTTATATTGATAGCGCAGTTTTTGTCGATGTACTCGTAGGGCTCGATATTGATCTTTCCGTTGAGGAACTCAATATAGAAAACGCCGCCGTTTTCGCCTGTAAGATTGATCTGCACTGCGATGAAGTAGTCATTTCCCGGTGATTTTACGGTCTTTGCCAGTTCACGGGTGGTTTCAAGGGTTTCGTTAAAGGTCATGGTAACTGCTCCTTAGATATATTTCGGGAAGCGTTTCCCGATCACATCTATATTTTAACATATATGAGCAAAAATGTCAACATAAAAATCAATTGTTGATTCCTGTAATGTCCTTTACAACCTCGGAGGCGATGATAAGTCCTGCTGCTGATGGCACGAATGCGTTTGAGCCGGGGATATCACGCCGCACTGTGCATTTGCGCTCAGTTCCTGGAGGACATATGCAGTGTTCACGACAGGATATGCTCATATCCTCCTTTGTGGGCAGAGCCTTTTCCCTGGAGTATACCACCTTAAGGCTGTCAACGCCTCGCTTTCGCAGCTCATAGCGCATCACCCTTGCAAGGGGACATACCGAGGTATCGTAAATATCCGCCACCTCCAGCATAGCAGGATTTACCTTGTTTCCCGCACCCATGGAGCTTATGACGGGAGTGCCTGCCTTTTTCGCGTTCATTATTATCTCTATCTTTCCAGTCACTGTGTCGATAGCGTCCACTACATAGTCATACTCCGAAAAATCGAACTGGTCCGATGTTTCCGGCATATAGAAGCAGCGGTGCTTTGTTACCTTACAGTCAGGATTTATATCGTGGATACGTTCTTCGGCAGCGTCCACCTTGTACTGTCCCACGGTTTTTCTTGTGGCGATTATCTGCCGGTTCAGGTTTGTAAGGCAGACCTTGTCATCGTCGATGATATCTATTGCGCCCAGTCCGCTGCGGACAAGTGCCTCCACCACATAGCCGCCCACGCCGCCTATGCCGAACACGGCAACTCTCGACGAATACAGCTTTTCCATGGCTTCTTTTCCGAAGGTCAGCTCGGTTCTGGAAAACTGGTTAAGCATGATGTTTTACTCCTTTTATAAATCCTATAGGATAAGTGGATAAATATGAGAAATTCAAAGGCAAGATATCTGATATATTCTTGCCTTTTTTTACAAAATATGAATATCAGTCGCCTATTTTTATCTCAAGTATAGGCTGTGCCACGCTTGCTCCTGCGGGGACCATGGGAAGGACGTTGATGTCCTTGTCGATGATGCAGTTGATAAGCACGGGCTTGTTCAGGCTTACCGCCTTTTCAAGAGCAGGACGTACCTCGCTCTTCTTTGTTATGGTGATGCCCTCGATGCCGAAGGCCTTTGCAAGCATATCAAAATCTGTGGGCTTTTCAAGGGTGGTCTGGGAGAAATGACAGTTGTAGAAAAGTCTCTGCCACTGACGGACCATGCCCAGTACGGAATTATTGAACACAAGCTCGATAACAGGCAGCTGATACTTTGCCAGGGTGGAAAGCTCGGACATGTTCATGTAAAAGCTGCCGTCGCCTGCAACGTTGACTACTGTTCTGTCAGGATTGCCAACCTTGCTGCCGATGGCTGCACCGAGACCATAGCCCATTGTGCCCAGTCCACCTGATGTTGCGAAGCTTCTTTCAGCCTTGAAGCTGTAATACTGCGCAGTCCACATCTGATGCTGTCCTACCTCGGTGGAGATTATCGCCTTTCCGTCGGTGATGTCGCAGAGGGTTTCCAGCACGTACTGGGGAAGAACTGCTTCCTCGTCGTCGGAAGTCTGACGGAGAGGATATTCCTCCTTCCACTGCTGCACCTGAGCCATCCATTCGGGGTGAGACTGCTGTGTGAGCTCCTTGTTAAGCTCGCCGAGGATAAGCGCTGCGTCGCCCTTAACATGGACGTCCACGTCGATATTCTTGCCTATTTCGGCGGAGTCCACCTCGATATGTACTATTTTACACTGCTTAGTATTTTCGGTAAAGGTCTTTGCATTGCAGGTCACACGGTCGGAGAAGCGATTTCCTACTACCACCATAACATCGCAGTTAGTGAGTACCTCTGCCGCAGTTTTGGTGCCGTGCATTCCCAGCATGCCAATATAGCGGGGGTCGTTATTGTCCAGCGCACACTGTCCCATGAGCGAAAGGGAAACCGGTGCGTCGATAAGCTCTGCCAGCCTTTTCAGCTGAGAAGCTGCATCAGCGGAAACAACTCCGCCGCCTGCATAGATAAAGGGTTTTTTCGCTTCGGAGATGACCTTCACCGCTTCTGCCACCTCGTCGTTGTCCAGGGTGAAGCTGTGACCCTGTACGGGCTTGTTTTCAAACTCGCACTTTGCGGCGGTGATATCCTTGGGGATATCTATCAGCACAGGGCCTTTTCTGCCATCGTTTGCGATAAAGAAGGCTTCTCTTATGGTATCGGCAAGCTTTGTAACGTCCTTGACGATGAAATTATGCTTTGTCACAGGCATGGTGATGCCTGTGATATCAACCTCCTGGAAGCTATCCAGACCCAGCAGGTCGGTGGTGACGTTTCCTGTGATAGCAACCATGGGGATACTGTCCATGTAAGCAGTAGCGATGCCTGTCACAAGATTGGTAGCACCCGGTCCCGATGTGGCGATGACAACGCCTGTCTTGCCGGTGGTGCGGGAATATCCGTCTGCGGCATGAGCAGCGTTCTGCTCGTGGGAGGTGAGTATATGAGTGATCCTGTCGCTGTAGTCGTAAAGAGCGTCATAAATATTGAGGACCGCTCCTCCGGGATAGCCGAAAACGGTATCCACGCCCTGTTCGAGAAGGGTTTCAAGTATGATCTGAGAACCGTTGAGTATCATTTTAGGAACATTCCTTTCCGGGATATGTATTGGACTGCAATTAATAAAGCCTTCACCCCGTTTGAGATGAAAGCGGAAATATCTCCCTTATACTTTCAATAGCATATTAATATTATTAGTTTATCACATAATATCTTAAAAGTCAAGGAAATTTGTGTGAATAAATAAATGAAGCTTCGGGCAAATGCGAAGCTTCACTATTATTTGTGTTTACTGCTCGTCCCGCAGTCCGCTGGTATCAATAGCGGAAATATCTATCTCGGCAAGGTCGCCGTACACCGCATTTTTGTCGATGTAGGGATTATCCTCCACAAGACCGCTGGTGTCCACAGCGTCGGTGCTGATCCCTGAAAGCGCGTCGGGAGCGGCTTCCAGAGGCTTTTCACGAAGTCCTGTTACCTCAGGGACAGCTACATCTGTTTCCACCTTCTTGGCAGGCCGGGTCTTAGCCTTTCTGTCCAGGTCTGCAAAGAAGTCGTCGGAATTTACCACCGCAGGCTTTTTCACAGGAGCAGTTGGCGCGGGCTGACTTACCACTTCGGGCTCGTCCTTTTTCTTTTTCATAAAATCAAACATTGCCATAGCTGATACACTTCCTTACTTTTTGAATGTAAATCTGTTGATAAGCGAATTGAGAGTTTCTGACTGTCCTGAAAGCTCTTCTGAAGCAGCAGCGCTTTCCTGTGCTGTAGAGGACGTGGTCTGGATACTGCCGTTGATAAGCTCCATTCCGCTGTTGACAGCTTCGATATCCGCAGCCTGATTCTCTGCGGAAGCGGCGATATCGTCCACCAGCTTGTTTACGTCCTTCACCTTGACTACTACCTCGTCCAGAACCTCGGCAGCCTTTCTTGCAAGCTCGGTGCCCTTCTTCATGGACTCGATAGATTGATTGATGAGGGTGCCCGTCTGATTTGCTGCGTCCGCAGACTTTGTGGCAAGATTTCTTACCTCGTCCGCAACAACTGCGAAGCCCTTGCCTGCTGCGCCTGCCCTTGCGGCCTCAACTGCGGCGTTAAGTGCGAGGATATTTGTCTGGAATGCGATATCGTCGATAACCCCGATTATCTTGGCTATCTGTGCGGAGGATTCCTCCATTTCATGGAGAGCGGATATCATGCGGTTCATGGTCTCGCTGCCTGCGGCCACCTGACCGTTAGCCTCGTGAGTGAGCTTTCTTGCAAGGTCTGCCTGTTCGGCGTTTTTGTTGACCTTTCCGGCGATGTCGCTCATGGAGGCGGTCAGCTCCTCGACGGTAGCTGCGTCATTGGAGGCGTTGTTTGACAGAGTATACGCTCCGCCTGCCACCTGGGACGAGCAGTCCTTTACCTGTAAAGCGGCGCGGTCTACCTCCACGAAGGTGCTGTTGAGAGAGCCCAGTATCATCACAAGTGAATCCTTGATAGCGGCAAAATCGCCCTTATAGTCGGTTTCGGACTTCACGAGAAGATTTCCTTCCGCAACACTCGAAAGCACATTATGTATATCCTCGATATAGCTGTGGAGATTTTTCACCGTTTCCTCCAGAGAGTTTATAAGGATAAGCGTTTCATCGTTTCGGTTGCTTGTGGGCGTGGGAGAGGATATATCGCCCTCAGCAAGCAGCTTAAGACGGTTTGTAACATCTGTGATAGGCTTAGAGATAGCATTTGCGACCTTTGTGCATATCGAGAAGGAAATGCTGCACAAAAATATGAGCATCGCTATCTCAATGACCAGCATAAGATAAAAATTCTTCAGGACCGAGCTGTACGGCATAAGAACATATACAAAAAATCCGTCATATGCTTCTGAGCGCGCCACAGCGGTGATATAGGTCTCTCCGTCCAGTTTAAGCCGTGTTACATCGCTTACAGTGCGTTCGTCCTGATTTAAGACTATATAGTTATAGAGCTCAGTGTAGGAGCTGTCCTCGGCGGATTTTTCATCAAAGCTCATGCCCTTGGGAATAAGCTCGGATCCGGTCTCGCCGAATACGGTATTGCTGCCGTTGATAACAAACCCGAAGCCGCCCTTTTCGTTGGTGGTGGAGAACGTATCGAACAGGTTGTCGATAAAGCCCTTGTTTTCGATTATATCTGAGTTGTCAATAGCAGAAGCATATGCGCAGGCAAGATTGCTAAGCTCCTCTTCCGCACTTTTGCGGAGATTATAGTGCAGAATAATTAAGGAAGCGACAGCGAAAAAAACTGCTGCCGAGACAAGACTTACAAATCCTACCTGGATAATTCTCGTCCTTATTGATGCTTTTCTGCTGTTCATCTTTTTTTCGACAGAGCGTTCGACTATGGAATGCTTATCGTTGCTGATCACCTTATCTGCCGCCGCAGTCAGAGAACTTTCGAGCTTTTCCTCACGATTTTTCTTTTTTTCTTTTATCTTTGCTGCATTTTTATTTATTATGTCATTTACTTTCTCGGTATCATTTTTCATAAACAATATCCCCATTCGCAAATTGTTTTTATTATTATATCACAAATTGCCGATGAAAATATGTCTGAATTATTGTTATTTTATGTACAGAACCGAATTTTATGGAAAAAATAAGCTTGTGATTTTGTGTACATTAACGAATCATTCGCCGCCGAAAAATTCGCTGACAGTCATTCCGATTTTTAGTATGGGATAGCCCTCGGAATAGTCCTTTATCATATCGGGGCACTTTTTTGCTTCGGAGAAGATGATGTCCGCCAGACCATTATCAAGCTCCTCCTTAAGTAAACGCAGGGGCTTATTGTACATGGTGGGGCATATGGAAGCTACACCTATGACCAGCTGTCCGCGCAGCTCCATGACGCGGTAGGGCCATATCCGACATTCTACGGGCTTGCTGTCCTTTAGCTTGCAGCCCGTCTCGGTTAGCATGGGACAGTAGTAGAGCCCGTCCTCGTCCTCCTCCATGCGGAAGCGGAAGCTGTTTCCCTTGGAGATGAATTCAAGAGAGGGGTCCAGCTCGGAAAGGGCTTCCTTCATCTCTGCGGGAACAGTGGGAGTCTCCCACAGGTCGTATCTGTCGAAAACACAGCAGATGCGGCAGTCTGCACAGTCTGCGGGGGAAAGGATATTTTTAAGCATAATTTTCCTCTTTTCATAAAGCATAAAATTGGTTTTTTGCGTTACAATAAAATTATTATCTTGGAAAGGAAGATATCAATGACGGTCACAAAACAGGAATACGCACAAATGGTCAAGAAAGCCTCCCCCAATTCAAAGTCATGGGTGGATATCCCCAAGGCCTTTCTTATCGGCGGAGCAATCTGCTGCGTGGGACAGGCGTTTTTGAACCTGTATCTTCATTTAGGGCTTCCCGACAAGTCGGCGGCTGCCTGCACTACAGGAACACTGGTGCTTATCAGCGCCATACTGACGGGACTGGGCTGGTACGAAAAGCTGGCAAAGCACGGCGGAGCAGGTACTCTCGTCCCTGTAACAGGCTTTGCCAATGCAGTGGTATCTCCCGCTCTCGAATTTAAATCGGAGGGCTTTGTCCTGGGTCTCGGCGCGAAGATATTCATTATTTCCGGCCCTGTGATACTGTACGGCACGGTGGCTTCGGTGATTTACGGGCTTATTTACTATTTCTTTATCAAGTAGGCTTATACTATGATGGCAGTCCGCCGAGCGCTCTACGGAGCCTTCGGCGGACTGCCTTTGTTATCACTGTTGTAAGCCGGTCATATCTGCTCGTCCAGAGAGAGCTCGTGGGATTGCAGGAACTCGGCGATGAACTCCTCAGCTTCGGGGAGCTGCAGCTCATGGATAGCCTTCATGGTGCTTTTTTCCGCCTCGCGGAAGTCGCCATTGCCCATTTGGCGCTCTTCGATGCACTTTATCAGCGCGGACAGCTTATCTGCTGCCTTTACCAGCGTCCAGAGCTCGGCGTCCTCTTCCGTTTTGCCGAATATGGGTCTGTAATACTCCCGCAGGTCATCGGGCAGATAGGACAGCATCCGCTCTTCGGCTATCTTTTCCACCTTGTCGTATTCCGACTTTATCTCGGGGTTGAAATACTTGATAGGCGTGGGCATATCTCCGGTGATTATCTCGGTGACGTCGTGGTACATAGCCAGCACGGCGCAGCGCTCTGGGTCCACATTCCCGCCGAAGCGGACATTGCGGTACAGCGCAAGAGTATGGGCAATGAATGCTGTTTCAAGGCTGTGTTCGCTGATGTTTTCGGGTATGGTGTTGCGCATGAGCCCCCAGCGGCTGATATATTTCATGCGGGAAATAATGGCGAAGAATTTCTGCTCCTGCATATCAGTCAACTAAGTCGGGGTCGAAGGATTCCTTCCAGGGAAGGCCCCACTTGTTAAGAGCGTCCATGAAGGGATCAGGGTCAAATTCCTCGATATTGTAAACGCCGGGCTTCTTCCATTTGCCGGTCATGACCATCATCGCACCTATCATTGCGGGAACTCCCGTTGTGTAGGAGATGGCCTGGGAGCCTACCTCCGCATAGCATTCCTGATGATCGCATACGTTATATACGTAATAGTTTACGGGCTTGCCGTCCTTTTTGCCCTGCATGATGCAGCCGATGTTGGTCTTGCCCTTGGTGCGGGGACCTAAGGAAGCAGGGTCGGGAAGAACTGCCTTTAAGAACTGAAGGGGAACTATCTGCATGCCGTTGTAGTCGATAGGCTCGATAGAGGTCATGCCCACGTTTTCAAGGCACTTCAGATGTGTGAGGTAGCTCTGTCCGAAGGTCATGAAGAAACGGATGCGCTTGATGCCCTTGATGTTCAGAGCCAGGGATTCAAGCTCCTCGTGGTGGAGCAGGTACATATCCTTCTCGCCTATCTCGGGGAAGTTATAGACACGCTTTATCTCCATGGGCTTAGTCTCCACCCACTTACCGTCCTCGATGTAGCTGCCGTTGGCGCTGACCTCACGGATATTTATTTCAGGGTTGAAGTTGGTGGCGAAGGGATAGCCGTGGTCTCCTGCGTTGCAGTCTAAGATGTCGATGTAGTTTATCTCGTCGAAGTAGTGCTTCTGAGCATATGCGCAGAAAACTCCCGTAACGCCCGGGTCAAAGCCGGAGCCCAGCAGAGCGGTGATGCCTGCCTTTTCAAAGCGCTCGCGGTATGCCCACTGCCATTTGTACTCGAATTTAGCGGTATCCTCGGGCTCGTAGTTGGCGGTATCAACATAATCCACGCCGCACTCCAGGCAGGCGTCCATTATGGTGAGATCCTGATAGGGAAGAGCCACATTGATGCAGATATCCGGCTGATAGGACTTCATAAGAGCCACAAGCTCCTCCACCTTGTCCGCGTTGACCTGCGCAGTGGAGATGACCGTTTTTGTGGTATTCTGAAGCTTTTCCTTTAAAGCGTCGCATTTTGACTTTGTTCTGGAAGCGATCATGATATCGGTAAATACGTCGGAGTTCTGACAGCACTTGTGGATAACAACGCTTGCCACGCCGCCGCAGCCGATGATAAGAGCCTTGCCCATTTTAACCATTCCTTTCAAAGAGGGATTCATTTATATTTTACGTGTTTATTGTAGCACAATTTATCGGTATTGTCAATAGCGGATATGGGACGCATGGTGACGGAGGAGACAGTCGGGACGGCGGTTTTCGAAAATTTAACGTATGTTTTACTTTGTAAAGGCGGTATTGTCCTGACTTTGATACATTTGGTGTGGTATAATAGTATTATCGAAAGATGATAGGTAAATCTATTTTACACACAGCAGGAGGAATTTTTTATGGGAACAATAACTATCAATGGAAAAACATATCAGACTATTGAACAAACTGTACCACCAATGACTAAGGAGCAAATGGAGCATTATACGGAACAGGTCGGGGGATTTATGCCGCTAAAAAGCGAAAATTCCGATAATAAACAAAACTCTGAAAGGAACGATGAAAGCTGAGCTGACAGGCACCGAGGACGAGTGCGAATTTGACATAAAATAAAAAACCGGACAGCCCACTAATTGAGCTGTCCGGTGTAATATGTTTCGATAATCACTAACTTCCGCGGGGAAAAATAACCTAAGCTAAAAAACTAACAACGCGGCAACCGCTGTCGGGCGGACCCGACCGGGTGCCGTTCATTTTCGACATTTTTATCGTAAAGGATAAGCCGTAGAGCAGCTCCATGGCGGTTTTGTATTCTTCACAGCTGTTAGGGTCGCCTTTGCCGTCCACCGCTATGAATATCATCTCTGGTACGTCGATAAGCATAGGCTTTGACCCCGGCTGATATAGGTCCTTGTATTCCTTTTTGTAGTCAAGCTTGTCCATTATTTCCATTCCTTTCGGTAAGATAAGTTCGCGAAATCCCAGTATTCCATGTAGGGCTTTGAAGCCTCATAATCCCAGGAATATATCAGCGAGGGGGTTAGCTCCAGCACACATTCCGTCGGAAGCGATGACCACCGCTCCACTGCTGAGCCGAAATGCTTTTTCATCGCTTCAATGAAAAAATCCGTGTCATAGGGTTTTCCGATTATGCGGCATTTTCCCTCAATGGAAAAATTGTTGTGACAGAGCGCAGCATTGGGATTTTCTCGGAGCTGCCTGCATTTCAGATAATTCTCGTCTGTCTGGCAGTAGAATTTCTCGCCGATGACAACCACGCTCATAGGCCGCGAGGTCACGCGGCTTTTTGCACAGGTGGATAAGGTCATTACTCCGTGAGTGCCTATCCTGCTCCATAGGTCGGAAAAGCTGTTGTTATCCATGTCATTACCTCGTTTCATTTTATTATGAAACAAGTATAGCACAGTTAATGTGACAGCTGTATGTCATATTAGATAAAAAGATTTTCAGAAGCAGGAGGCAAGAATTTTTTCCTAAGCTATAAAATAATGCTTTATATCTGAAAAATAACAGCTGCCGTATTTCCTGCAGAAGGGCTTGAGCATTGTATTCCAATAGTCCTTGTATTTCCATGTGTTTTTGTAGAACAGCTCAGCGATATTGTGCACAGCGTCGCAGAAGTCGTATATTTTCTGTCTGTCGTTTTCGTTGATGAGCTGTACTAACTCATCTGTGCAGTACAATAAAATATCCCGTTCCCTATTTGCGGGCTTTTCGGAGATATATTGCCGCAGCTTTTTCAGCTCTTCGAGCTTTAAGAGCATATCCTTTTGCCGCTCCTTGTGGACGGTATCATTTCCATAGCAATATCTCAGAAAAATAAAAATATCTGTGAGCCGGTCATATATCTGCTGTTCCATATTTCACCTCGATATTTTTCAAAAGCTCGTAAAACTCCTCCCGATATTCTTCGGGGGAAATAATTTCCGCTTTGTCGCCGAAGGTCAGTATATACTGATAAAACGACGGGACGTCCGCCCAGGTAAAGCTCAGCAGGATATTACCCTCATCGTCGTATCGGGGAAGCTCGGTGCCGAATTCGTCGATTATCCGCCACTTTACCGACTTGTCAAATCTCACCTCGGCGGTAATGCCTCCCTTTGCATGGAGCAGCTTGTCGCAGCTGTATTCGGGGACCTCCCGCTTGGCACATTTTTCGCCTGTTCGGATAAGCTCCGTGATTCGGGTCAGCTTGAACAGCCGCCAGTCGCAGCGCTTAGTGCAGTATCCCCACACATACCACCCCGACCACTGGAATATAAGATGATATGGCTCGATAGTACGGCGGCTTTCTCCGCTGGGAGAATAGTAGGTAAAGGAGATAGTCTCACTGTTTTCCATTGCAGCCTTTATCAGCTCTATTTTGTCCGAAACTGTGCTTCTGTCCCAGGAGGACAGGTCGATTATGATATGATTATCGGCGTTCATCATATCAGTGCGCTTGGGGGAGAGCTTGTCCATAAGCTGACGGTATCGGCCATTTTCGCTGACACTGTTAAGGCTCTGCAGTCCCGAAAGTATAGAGCGCATATCCTCTTCGGAAAGCAGTGTGCGGTCTATTCTGAAGCCCTCCATGACAGAGATACCTCCGTCCCTGCCCTGTTCGGTCATTATTGGTATGCCTGCGCGGCTGATATCGTCGATATCGCGGAGAATGGTCCTGCGGGATACCTCGAATTTTTCTGCAAGCTCAGAAGCTGTGGTCTTATCCTTCTGTAAAAGTATGGAGAGTATCCCTATCAGTCGATCTATCTTCATAGCGTTACCTCATATTAAAAAAGCGCGCCGAATAAATGGGATATTATCCGGTGCGCCGTGCTCATTTTTTATCTGCTCTGAAAAAAATATCTCCCCTTAAGTCGGACATATCCATTTCATCGCGTATCTTTTTCAGTTCCTTTGCAGTGCGGAAATTTTCGATTTCCCGTCTGCGGTTTATCCTCGATATCACAAGATTTACAACAGCAAGTGCGGTGATGAAAAGCAAAGCTGTATCCTCAAAGCCAAAGGTATCCTTGAAATACCACATAGCCCCCGCTATTACAATTAGCAGTATATCTGTAAATTCGGTGAATTTATTCCTCGGCACTTTTTCCATATTTCTTTTGTTTTCGGACATTTCTGCTTTCACCTGCCCTTTGGAAACCTGCAGCCTTGAAAGGCTGGCGAACTTTTTGTTGCTGGGGGACTTCTTAGTGGCGGGTCATCCCGTTCATGGCTGCTACTAAGCTTCTCAGTCTGATTTTCGCTGCGCCCAGATTGCTTATCTCGTCAATCTTTAACTGCGTGTACAGCTTGCCGTTCTTCTCCAGTATCGAACGTACCTCGTCCGTGGTGATGGCGTCAATGCCGCAGCCAAAGGATACAAGCTGTACCAGCTGCATGTCGGGCTGCGTGGTTACGTACTCCGCTGCACGGTATAATCTTGAATGATATGACCACTGATTCAGTACCGTCAGCTTCGGAACATCTGCCATATGCGCAACGCTGTCCTCAGTGATGACCGCCAGCCCAAGAGTTGTCATCAGCTTGTGTATGCCGTGATTTATCTCCGGGTCGATGTGGTAGGGTCTGCCTGCCAGTACGATTATCGGCAGATTGTTCTCCCTTGCTACCTTGATGACCCGCTGTCCTTCGTCGATTATCTCCTGTCTGTACTGACGGAGGGCTTCATGGCCTGCACGGAAGGCTTCCTTTGCCTTTGCCCTTGTCACGCCGTATTTCTTGCCGAAGCAGTTCACCAGTACCTCTACACAGTGACGTTCAAGGTTGATGTCCATGTAGGGCAGATAGAAATTATCATCGTTAAGCTGCGGGATATTCGCCTTGAGAAGCTCGGGATAGTATGCAACGACGGGACAGTTGTAGTGGTTGTCGCTGTGTCCCTCGTCGATGTTGTAGCTCTCGCAGGGGTAGAAGATGAAGTCCACGCCCTTGTCAAGCAGGTCGATGATGTGTCCGTGGGCAAGCTTTGCAGGATAGCATACCGTGTCAGAAGGAATGGTGTGCTGACCCTTGTAGTACATCTTCCGGGAGCTTTCGCCGGAGATGACCGTCTCAAAGCCCAGGGTCTCGAAAAGCTTATGCCAGAAGGGCAGCTGCTCGTAATAATTCAGTACCAGCGGCAGGCCTACCTTTGCCTTGGGGCTTGTGGGCTGGGACTTCATGCAGTCTAAAAGATGTGTGTATTTGTACTCGTACATGCAGGGGATATCGGTCTTTCTTGTAAGACCTGCGCCCTTTTCGCAGCGGTTTCCGCTGATGAATTTTCTGCCGCCGTTGAAGCTGATTATGGTAAGGCTGCAGTTCGAGCCGCAGCCGCCGCATCTTGCCTGCTTTGCGGAATAGGTGAAGTCCTTGAGCTCCTCAGCGGAGATAAGGGAAGTTTTTTCGCCTGCGTTTTCCTTTGCATACAGAGCCGCGCCGAATGCGCCCATAAGTCCTGCGATGGCGGGGCTGGTAACGTTTATGCCCAGCGCCAGCT
>CAMEYZ010000027.1 GCA_945947715.1 uncultured Clostridia bacterium
CATCAACGTTCTGGATATTAAAAAATACATTGAACACAAGAATGACGAATATCACCGCAACAACAAGAATTATCACTATCACATACAGCCGCATCTGCATTTTCTTCTGTCTTTCTCTTTTGCGGGCCGCCGTACCATTTCTTGGTCTGGGCGAATCGGGAGTTCTGTTTTTACTCATGACTTATTATCCTCGTTAAAAAATCTTTACTTGCGCACAGCGGTCAGCTGTCCATTATGACCAGCCCGAAGCTTTCACATAAGGGCTTAAGTCCTCTTCGGTAGCCCTGACCTACCGCGGAGAGCTTCCATATATCGCCTCTGCGGTACAGCTCAGCCGCCACAACAGTAGTCTCGGCAAAAAGCCCGTCTAAGGGGAACTCCGCCGTTTTGTCATTGCAGCGGAACACTACCACTGCGCCGTGAAGCTTACTGAAATTATTCTGCGGATCGCCGCCATATATCGAAAAGGCTATCGAGATAAACTGCACGCTGCGGGGCACCCGCTTCAGGTCCAGATGAATGAGTCTGTGCTGACCGTCGTCGGTGTAGAAAACGCTTCCGTCGGAGCTGCGTTCATTTCCGAAAAAGATAAGACTTTCGTCATTTTCCGCCATTTTTTCCTCGTTTAGCAGGAATGTATAGGTATCAATATCAAGCTTTGTGTCCATTGAGGTGTAGAACAGCTCAGCAGTTATCTCACCGTCACCGAGGATATCTGCCACGTTCACACGCTGTCCACGGATAAGTCTGCCGTTATCTGGCAGCACAGAGGATGTCTGCGCTGCTGCAGGAGCATTTGCTGCGGCAGGCTGCGGCGCCATTCTCTGCGGAACATAGCCTGTTCGGGGAGTGACAGGGGTATTCTGCGCAGGCTCTGCTCTTTCAACAGGCGCAGTATAAAGCTTTTCGCCGCTGCGGCTGACAGCCTCCGTATCGGCGGAAAGGCTCAGATATGTCCTTCTTACGAGCTTTGAGCGAAACTCAATATCGCCGTAAATGACCGTTCCTTCGGAGAGAGGCTCCACAATGAGCTTTACCTCGGAGCGTCCTGCGGGGACTGTTCTCGGAGAGACTGACAATCCGACGATATTGCTGACGATATCAGTCTGCGCTGCTGTTTCTATTTCGATTATTATTTCAAAGGGACAGTCGGGAGCTATCTTCCCGGGAGATATCACCTTGGGTATCCCCCAGAATCCGTCCTCGCCGCTGACTCCGAGAGTTCTGCCGTATATAACAGTATTTTCCGTCCCAACGGCGGGGTCAAGAGAATGAAGCGCCACCTCATTTTCGCAGTCGCCCGTCACCTCTATCTGAACATTTTTCAGACAGACGCCCCTTGAGCGTATTTCAGCCACTGTGCCGCTTTTGCGCCACAAGGTGGTATTGCTGCCCACGATAGTACAGGGCCGGGAGACCACAAAGGGTCCCTCGAACTCGCCTGCGGGAAGCTTCACTGTTCCCGAGCTGTCCGGGGAATCAATGATACGCTGTAAATTCACATTATCCATAACACAAACACCATCAAATATATAGTCATTGGCTGTTAGCCATTAGTACAAGTCCAATGAACGCAGTGGGCGAACATCAAACAAAATCCCAAAATAGCATTAACTACGGAATCTATGACACAAACAAAAGGCGGCCGACGGCTGCCGCCGCCCAATCGTAAGTAACCGGAACACGCGGTAAATCTTTCGAATTTAAGCAGGGCAAAAGAGTGGGGAGAGGGAAAGAGGGGTGTGGCGGGGAAAACCGTAGGGGAGAGAAAAGCGGCGCTACACTAAAACGAAATCTTTCGATGAGAGTACGAGTAAGCCGCTTGTCTCTCCCCGAAGGTTGTCCCCCCACATGCGTGGTGGCGACTAACGCAGTTAGTCAACCAAATTAGCCGTGACAAAAGAACAACTACAAAGCAGCCCAAACCCAAACCGCTGCCATTAACCAAAAGAAAATCCGATTACAAAAAAATCAAAAGAGGGGTGGGCGGGTGGGAAGCTAAAACTTCCTTTTGCTTTCGATTACCTTGCCGAAAATTCGTATGCGGCTCATTTCCTCGCCACGGAAAACTCTTGGTGGATAGTAGGGATTTTCACTGATAAGAGTAACACAGTCCTTCTCAAGCAAGACCTTCTTGACAACACCGTCTTCGTTGTCAATCAGAACAACCGCGTAATCGCCACTGTCAATGGTGTCCTGACATCTGACAAGGACAAGGTCTCCTTCCATTATCTTTGGGCTCATGGAGTCGCCTACTACGTTGAGATATACATAGGTGTCCCCGGAACGAATAATGTCCTTCTGGACAAACTCGTAATATTCAATGTTCTGCTCGGCGTGGCAGGAAACACCGCCTGCCACCCGTCCGATAACGGGAATACGTATCATCTGTGTCATGTCCGCGGGATAAACGTTGGCGGGGAGCTCGTCGTCGCCGTAAAGCCAGTGTGGAGTTACCTTCAGGGCGGAAGCTATGGAATTGAGAACAGGTATCTTGCAGGTAGCTATCCTGCCGCTTTCGTATCGCTGGATAGTGGAGGTCGCAACTCCTACCGCTTCGGCCACTTCGCCTAAGGTAAGCCCCATTTCCGTGCGGCGGCGCTTTATCTTTTCGGCGATCTGTTCGTTGCTAAGCATTTTTATCCTTCCTTTTCGCAGATTTCAAATCGGGAAAATTTTCTTATCCGTTATTTCGGAGCGCAAACGTCCGAAAATATTATCTCATAATACCATTATAACCTATTGCAAAAAAAAAATCAAGTACCGTGAGAAAAGTAATTATTTGTCCTCCAAAAGCATAGATATTTATGTAAGCGCCGATGAAATATTTCCGCGGCGCATCACAAGCTTAGAAATTATTTGGAGGAAAAGCTATGAATAGTAACGAAAATCTCGACAGCATGGCAAAACGATATAAGGACGAAATGATGCGTCTTTACCGTATGAACGGCGGGACCGGCGGCATGTCTCCGAATATGAACGCCCCTTCGGCTATGACCCCGAATGTGAATGCTAATGCAGCTCCTGCTCCGAACAGCACCGCGGCTCCTATGAACAGCGCTCCTGCTGCAAATCCTGTAAACAATGCTCAGGGTACTCAGACTACCGTCCAGACTACCCAGAGACAGGTCACAACCTCCGGTCAGTGCAGATTTATGTCCGCTGAGGAGATAATCAGCAGCCAGAGCGACGGAAATGCTGCGGGTATCCCCATGCCTCTGCCAAGCTACGGTCCCGATGTTACCGATAACCTTATCAATGGTCCAGTGCCCACTCCCTACAGCCTCACAGGCAGCGGCACTGTGAACATCGACCGCCCCATGCCCAGACAAACACAGCCTGCAGCTGCGTCAAATGAAATGCCCGCTCCAGCCTCCGCAGCCGAAAGCAGCGAAAACTCAATACGCGGCGTGTACATCAACCCGATGATAACAGGCACTACCGTCAATAATCAGCTGAGCGGCTCTGATGTGCTGTCCGAGCTTCTGCCCTCCTTTGAGTTCCCGCCCGACCTGGCCGAGGACGAGGCAATGCCTGCATCTATCGACCCGCGGTTCATCATTCTGGGCTCCTGGACCAATATCACAGGAGATACAGGCTGGGGAAGCTTACAGTTCGAGGTCACTACAGGCTCTCAGGGAAGCCCCGTTCAGGGCGCTACTGTGGTGGTATCCCGCGTGATAAACGGAAACCGCCTGCTTACAAGGATTCTCCGCACCAACTCTTCCGGTCTTACAAGGACTATCTTCCTGCCCGCTCCCAGGTATGTGTATAATCCCTACAGACCCAGCAACTCACGTCCCTTCGCGGAATATTCCGCATCCGTTTACGCTAACGGATACTATCCGCTGACTAACATCTCCCTGATGATAGAAGCAGGCGTCAAGAGCCTCCAGCCTGTGGACCTTATCCCCTATCCCGAATCGGGAACATTGCCCGGTATCCAGCCAAGAGCTGAGTCCTAAGGGGGTATTCCATGACGGGAACACCCTATATTCCCGACCGTATCACCGTGCATCTGGGCTATCCCGATGACAGCTCCGCTCCCAACGTCACCCTGGATTTTCCCGAGTATATAGCAAATGTGGCGTCGGGAGAGCTTTATCCCACATGGCCCGAAAATGCGCTGAGGGCGAATATCTATGCGATAGTGAGCTTCGCCCTCAATCGCATCTACACGGAATGGTACCGCTCGAGAGGCTATGACTTCGACATAACGTCCACCACCCAGTACGACCAGACCTTCGACCCGGACCGCACTATTTTCCAGAATATCCGCGAGCTCACCGACGAGCTTTTCAACGATTACGTGGTGCGGCAGGGAGAGATAAACCCCTACTTCACCGCCTACTGCGACGGTATACAGACCACCTGCGATGGCCTCTATCAGTGGGGCACAGTGGACCTTGCCAACCGCGGCTATACGCCCTATGAGATACTTCAGTATTACTATGGACCGGATATCAATATCGTGAAGAACGCACCTATCGAAAGAAATATACCCTCCTTTGTGCCGCCTGCTATCACCTTCGGCGAGCAGAGCGACAGAGTGCGGCTGATGCAGACCATGCTCAACCGCATATCGGGCAACTACCCCGCTATCCCGAAAATTAATCCTGTTACGGGAAATTTCCTGGAGCAGACCGAGGCCGCCGCGAAAAAATTCCAGAGCATATTCGGCCTCGACCAGACGGGCATCATCGACAAGGCCACCTGGTATAAGATATCCTACATCTACACCAGCGTGAAGCGCCTTGCTGAGCTGGATTCGGAGGGCATCAAGCTGGGAGAAGCTACTCAGAATATCTCCCGTGCGCTCCAGCGGGGAGATTCCGGACGAAATATCACCTATCTGCAGTATTTCCTGGCTGTCATCGGAGCATACTATGCTGCTGTGGAGCCTGTGGAGATAACCGGCGAATTCGACGAGCAGACCGAGGATTCGGTGAAGTCCTTCCAGCGCACCTACGGCCTTGAGCCCACAGGCATAGTGGACGCTCAAACCTGGAGCGACCTCTATCGTGCCTATGCTGGCATCGTGGAAAATGCTCCCGTTTCTATCGGAGAAGCGCTTCCCCTATATCCGGGAAGCCCGCTGTCTGTGGGAATGACAAACGATTATGTTCGCGTTATCCAGCAGTATCTGACCTTTATCCACGACAGCTATCCCGATATCCCCGCAGTGCCCGACACAGGCTATTTCGGCACTGTCACCGAGGACGCCGTGAAGAAATTCCAGCAGACCTTCGGACTTACTCCCACAGGACGGGTGGACGCTGTCACATGGAATAAGCTATCGTCCGTATTCTCCGACCTGAAATACGGCTACGTCAAGCAGCCGGGACAGTATCCCGGATATATCATCACATAGAAGGGGGGTATTTCCATGACCTACACAGACAAGGAAAAAAAGGCTCATATTAATGAGATACAGAAGTATCTGCGGACTATCTCCTTTTACAACGGCGCAGTGCCGCGGATAATCCCCGACGGAGTCTACGGCATCGAGACCATAAACGCTGTGAAGGCTTTTCAGAAGGCATATGGTCTGCCCGTCACCGGAGATGTGGACGAAAGCACCTGGAACAAGCTGGCAGGAGAATATATCAAGGCTCTGGAATTTATCTCCGAGCCTATGGGGATACAGCCCTTCCCCAACGACGGAAACTCGCTTTCGCTGGGCAGCAGCGGCGCTGCAGTGATAATGCTCCAGGCAATGCTTTCGGAGCTGTCCTCCTCCTTTGCAAATATCCGTCCCACCGATATCACGGGACACTTTAACAAGGGCAACGAAAGCACCGTGAAATTCATGCAGACAGTATGGGGAATGCCTCCCAGCGGAGAGGTTGACATTCATTTGTGGAACCGCATAGTTGACCTGTTCAACAATGAAGTGGCAAACAATACGTGAGCATCATCTGTTTTTCTGATATTTCGGCAGTCCGCAAAGGTGATTTTGCGGCTGCCGAATTTTTTCTCAAAAAATAGCCGAAATTTTTCAAAAAACACTTGATTTTTTTAGTGAAATGATATACAATACAATTATAGGGTAAAACCGTAATATATTCTTAAAATTTACAGGAGGTTCTTTACAATGGACAGATTAAAGGGAAAAGTTGCTATCGTTACAGGCTCTACCAGCGGAATCGGTATCGGTATTGCAAGATTATTCGCAGCTGAGGGCGCAAAGGTAGTTATCTGCGGCCGTCGTCAGGAAAAGGGTCAGGCTGTTGTTGACAAGATCAAGGCAGAGGGCGGCGACGCTTCCTATCATTTTATTGATCTGACCGATGTTTCTACTATCGAGAAGCTTATCTCCGATACAGCCGAGACCTACGGCAAGATAGATATCCTCGTAAACAATGCAGCAAACGTTGGCCTTAAGGACGGAAGAGTTGACGAGCTCACACTCGAGATGTGGGACGCTATCTTCAGCAGCGACGTAAGAGGCACCTTCTATGCTACAAAGTGCGTTCTTCCTTATCTCCAGAAGAACGAGAACGGCGGCTCTATCATCAATATCGGCTCTATGGCTTCCTGCGCAGGCGACCTGGGCTCCACAGCTTATGCATGTGCTAAGGCAGGTGTTGATATGCTCACACAGTACACTGCTCTCCAGTACGGTAAGCAGAAGATCCGCTGCAACTGCGTAAGACCCGGACTTATCGTAACCCCCGAGAACGAGGCTAAGGTTCCTCAGATGCTCAAGGACATCTTCACAAGCAATATCATGGTTGACCGTTACGGCTGTCCCGAGGATATCGGACATGCATGCGTATACTTTGCTTCCGACGAGTCCGAGTATGTAACCGGACAGATCATCAACGTAGATGGCGGTATGAACTCTCACGCTCCTACAGTTGCACAGTTCAAGCAGCTCAATTCCCGTACATGGTAATCGGATAGCTTTGCTTAATACTTAATAAATTCGTCCCCTGCTTTTGGCGGGGGACGTTTTATTAATTGCCTCGTTGACTTTTCCCCAAAAATATACTATAATAAGATAAAATAAACCCGAAGGAGCTTCACATGAATATTCTTATAAAAAACACACGGGCACTACTGCCCGAAGGCGACCGCCTCGCCGTTAAATTTGCTGATATCTATATCAGCGGCACCGATATCATCGCAGTGAATGATATCCCCGACAGCTTCACCCCCGACAGAACTATCGACGGTAGCAATTATCTTACCATACCTGGACTGGTAAATGCTCACACTCACACCTATATGTCAGTTTTCCGCAATATCGCCGATGACCTCTCCTTTGAGGACTGGCTCTTCGGGACCATAAATCCTTTAGAGGATAAGCTCACCCCCGAGGACGCCTACAAGGGTGCGCTGCTGTCCTGCGCTGAAATGATAAAGACCGGCACCACCTCCTTCCTGGATATGCACATGTTCAAGGGAATGACCGCCGCAGCTGCTGATAAGCTGGGCATGCGCGCTGTTATCTCACGGGGACTGGTAGGCAGCGACCGCAACGATGAGGGCGGTATCCGCCGCATGAACGAGGCTGTCGATGAAATGCAGCAGTGGAAAAATAACCCCCGCTTAAGCTTTATGCTGGCTCCCCATGCCATATATACCTGCGGCACCGACTATCTGTCCTACATCATCGAAAAAGCCCATGAATACGACCTTCCCATACACACTCACCTCTCTGAGACCGTCAACGAGGTAAACGGCTGCCTCTCACAGCATGGCATGACTCCCACCGAATATCTGAACAGCCTCGGCATGTTCGATATAAAGACTGTAGCAGCCCACTGCGTTCATCTCACCGACAACGATATCCGCATACTTAAGGACAAAAACGTAAACGTGGTCCACAATCCAAAGAGCAATCTTAAGCTTGGCAACGGGATAGCTCCTATCTCCGCTCTTGAAAGAGCAGGGGTGAACATCTGCATGGGCACGGACAGTCAGGCCTCCAACAACTCGCTGAACCTGTTCTCGGACATGAATTTTGCAGCGCTGCTCCAAAAGACGGGCGACCCCCAGGCAGTGGGTGCTCAGAGCGTGCTGAAATTCGCTTCGGAAAACGGCGCTGCGGCTCTTGGAATAAACGCAGGCGTTATCGCTGCGGGAAAGAAAGCGGATATCGCCATGCTGCGGCTTGATGTTCCCGAGTTTTTCCCGCGAAACGACCTGCTTTCCGCACTGGTATACTCCGCAAACGGCACCGAAACCGATACCGTTATCATCGACGGAAATATCGTCCTGGAGCACGGTCACCTCACCATGGCTGACGAGGAAAAGATTTACGCCGACGCGCAGGAGGTCATCGAGCGGATTCGCTGATAGTTGACAGCTTTATCCCGGAGCAGCTCTCCTATGAGAGTTGCTCCGATTTTATTGTTGGATTGCAACAATTTTTTATATTTTTTTGAGAAAAACTATTGCAATTTTACCAAGACTGTGATATAATATATAAAAATAATTCTGCGGGACTCCGCAGTCTGAATTTACATATAAAGGAGCTGTTTTTTATGGGTAAAAGTATCGCCGCATTCTACACATGGTCGGGAAAAACTAAGGAAATGGCGGAAAAGATAGCTGCTCTTACGGGAGCCCAGCTTGTTGAGATAAAAGCCGCAGTTCCCTACTCCGAGGACTACAAAACCTGCGTCGATCAGTCCAGACAGGAGGCTAACGACGAAACCGGACGTGCTATCGAGCCTGTGAACATTGATATGTCCGACGTTGATACCATATATCTTGGCGGACCTGTGTGGTTCTCCACCTTTGCGCCTCCGCTATTGACCTTCATAAGGGACATGGGCGGCTTTGCAGGGAAAAGGGTTTGTCCCTTCTGCACCTTTGGCGGTCATTCGGGCCACTACTTCGCCGATGTGAAGAAATTCTGCCCCGACGCTACCGTCACCAAAATGCTTGAGGTAAAGGAGGGCGGCTCCGACGAGGAGATCGCTGAATGGGTAAACTCTCTTAAGTAAAAGCATACATATTCCGCCCGAGGTCATAGCTTCGGACGGAATATTTTCTTTTGGGAAAAAATATTATAATATGTGTTTACATTTTGTCTCAGTTGCTGTATAATATATACATATTGATTTTTTATCGGAGGATTTTATCATGCACGAAATTGATATCAGCTCGCTTTCATTCAATCCCTTTGAAAAGATTGGCAAGCAGTGGTTTCTTATCACCGCAGGCGACAAAAAAAAGGGCTTTAACACAATGACTGCTTCATGGGGCTTCATGGGCGTAATGTGGGGAAAGGACTGCATTCAGGCAGTGGTCCGTCCCAACAGATACACCTTCAGCTTTCTCCAGAAGTACAAGACCTTTACCGTAAGCTTTTTCCCCGAGGAATACCGCAAGGCGCTGTCCTACTGCGGCACCCATTCCGGCCGCGATGTGGATAAGATTGCCGAGACCGGACTTACTCCCGTATTCGATGGCGACGCCGTATACTTCGAGGAGGCGGAAAATGTGTTCGTCTGTCACAGGGTCTACATGCAGGCTATGAACTCCGAGGCTCTCGACAAGGAGCTCCGGGAAAAATTCGTATCCTCTGACCCCATGCACGTTCAGATAATCGGCGAAATAGAAAAAATTTACGAAAAGGATTAATAATGGAATTTCTACATTTTCTGGAGAGCATACGCTCCTCCTTCGGCAATGTATTTTTCTCGGCCTGTACCGTGCTGGGCAGCGAGATTGCTCTTATTGCGCTGTTTGCCATAAACTACTGGTGCGTGGATAAGCGCTTTGCTTACGAGATAGGCTCATCTTATTTCATGTCAGGGCTACTGGTCCAGGGTATAAAGATAACCTTCCGAGTCCCCCGCCCCTTTGTGCAGGATACTACCCTTACTCCGGTGGAGTCGGCGGTATCGGGTGCCACGGGATATTCCTTTCCCAGTGCCCACACTCAGACCTCCGCGTCGGCACTTATCCCCACCGCCTATGAATACCGTAAGCACAGACTGTTCTCGGCGTTCTGCATACTGCTGATGATACTTACGGCTCTGTCCAGAATGTACCTGGGAGTACACACTCCTGCCGATGTTATCGCAGCCTTTCTGCTGACGCTGGTGTCTACGTCGATAATTATTTACACGGGCAGAAAGCACGGCGATAAGGCGGTGGATATCACCAACATTATCCTTACAGCAGGCGCGGTGATATCGGTGATATACGGCGCAGTGCTTAGCACAAAGGGAATTATCGAGTACAAATATCTCACCGACTGCATAAAGTCAGCGGGAGCATGTCTCGGATTCACTGTTGGGATATTTTTCGAACGCAGGTACGCCGATTTCACTCCCTCTCACCATTCCTTCGGAAAAAGCGCAGTACGGCTGCTGATAGGCTTTCTCGGCACGGGACTTTTCTACTGCACCAAGCTTTTGTATGAGGATATACTCTTCCTTGATGGACTGCGGTATTTTCTCACAGTATTCTGGATAACCTTCCTTTATCCGCTCATCATCAAAAAAACAGGGATAATATAATATCAGACCGCCGCTGTTTCGTATCGTGAAGCAGCGGCGTTTTTTCTGCGAGCTCATTTAAAAATACCCTCAGTATTATTTTTTTCAACATTAATCGCCAAAATGCAAATAGCGGACAACCTTTGTTTTAAACACTTTCAACATCTTTTTCAACAGCTTTTGACCTTGTTTTCCACATTTTCAACCGAGATTTCAACTATGTCTCTTTCTTTTTTCTACATTTTGTATATATACTTTGAACATCGTCCATAATAATTATAGCTTTAAATCAAAGGAGAATATAAAATGCCAATAAAAGGAACTACCCGCCGTGTGATAGAGATCAACGGCACAAACAGCTGCTTTTTTGAAAAGGCGGTGCTGTATGTCCGCCCCGAATGCTTTCCCTTAGAGGATTCCTCACTTGCACGGGAAGCCCGCAAATACACAGCAATGCTGTCCGACCGCGCAGAGGATGTCCGCAGAGAATACCGCCGTGAGCGTATACTGAAAATACTTCTCCGCATTACCATAGGTCTCGCCGCAGCCGCGGTCATTCTCGGGATATATGCGCTTTCGCTGTAAAAAAATCCGTCCTGCACGCACAGGACGGATTTTTTCATATTCTTATAAATAATTACTTCTTAAGAGAAACAGCCTTCTTTGCATATGCTGCAATGTTTTCGGCTGTCAGTCCGAACTCCTTCAAGAGGTCCACAGCAGGACCGGAATGTCCGAACACATCGTTTACGCCAAGCTTTACAACGGGTACGGGACAGCTTTCGGTAACAGCTTCTGCAACTGCAGAGCCAAGTCCGCCGATAACGCTGTGCTCCTCTGCGGTGACGATAGCGC
Source organism: uncultured Clostridia bacterium (assembly GCA_945947715.1). Taxonomy (GTDB): domain Bacteria; phylum Bacillota; class Clostridia; order Oscillospirales; family Ruminococcaceae; genus RGIG4694. The sequence goes on from CAMEYZ010000027.1 coordinate 11,316, forward strand.
CGGTTTCCTCTGCTGCCTTGACGATAAGCTCCTTGTCAAGAGGCTTGATGGTGTGGATATTAATAACACGCGCGTCGATGCCCTCTGCCTTCAGCATATCAGCAGCCTCAACTGCAAGGTGTACCATAAGTCCAGTAGCAACGATAGTTACGTCCTTTCCGTCGCGGAGAGTAATTCCCTTTCCAAGCTCGAACTTGTAGTCGGGGTTATCGTTGATAACGGGCACTGCAAGACGTCCGAAGCGGAGATATGCGGGGCCCTCAAACTCCAGAGCAGCCTTTACCGCAGCCTTAGCCTCGATATCGTCCGAGGGGTTGATGACGGTCATTCCGGGGATAGTTCTCATAAGAGCGATATCCTCGTTGCACTGGTGAGTAGCGCCGTCCTCGCCCACGGAAATACCTGCGTGAGTTGCTCCTATCTTTACGTTAAGATGAGGATAGCCGATAGAATTGCGGACTATCTCATAAGCACGACCTGCGGCAAACATTGCGAAGGAGCTTGCGAAAACCTTTCTGCCTGTGGAGGCAATACCTGCTGCAACGCCCATCATGTTAGCCTCTGCGATACCGCAGTCAAAGAATCTGTCAGGGCAAGCCTTTTTGAAGGTGCCTGTTTTAGTCGCCGCTGCAAGGTCTGCGTCCAGAACGACCATATCGGGATATATTTCACTCATCTGTACAAGAGCCTCGCCGTAACTGTCTCTTGTAGCCTTTTTGATCACATCTGACATTTTCATTTCCTCCCTTAGTCCTTGATAGCGTCGTAAGCTGCCTGAAGCTCGTCCATTGCCTGCTTATACTCGTCGGCATTGGGAGCCTTTCCGTGCCAGCCCACCTGATTTTCCATGAAGGAAACGCCCTTGCCCTTAACAGACTTCTGAATGATAGCAACAGGTCTGCCGCTGATATTTTCAGCCTCATTGAAGGCTCTTTCGATATCGTCGAAATCGTGAGCGTCCATGGTGGTAACGTACCAGCCAAAGGATTCGAACTTCTTGTCTATGGGCATGGGTGACATAACGTCGGTGATTTTACCGTCGATCTGGAGACCGTTGTTATCCACGATAGCAACGAGGTTATCAAGGTGATAGTGAGCCGCGAACATAGCAGCCTCCCATACCTGACCCTCTTCGATCTCACCGTCGCCGAGAACAGCATATACCTTATAGCTGTCGCTTGCGATCTTACCGGAAAGAGCCATACCGCATGCAGCGGAGATTCCCTGGCCGAGAGAACCGGTGGTCATATCAACGCCGGGGATATGCTTCATATCGGGGTGACCCTGGAGCATAGCTCCGATGTGGCGCAGGCTCTTAAGCTCTTCCTTGCCGAAGAAGCCTCTTTCTGCGAGAACTGCATAGAGAGCCGGCGCAGTATGTCCCTTTGAGAGGACAAGGCGGTCTCTCGACTGCATTTTGGGGTTCTTGGGGTCAACGTGCATTTTTGCAAAATAAAGATAAGTAAGCAGGTCGCTGATAGACAGCGAGCCGCCGGGGTGACCGGATTTTGCGTTGTAAACGCCTTCGATAACACCCATTCTCACCTTGCAGGCAGTTCTTTCGAGCTGCTTTCTGATAGTAGCGTCCATTGTTAATTCCTCCATATATAAGACTAACGAAGCTTCGCAAGTACGTCCTTGAAATACTGCGGAAGCTCGCTGTCAAATTCCATATATTCATCTGTCGAGGGGTGGATAAAGCCGATTTTTTTCGCATGAAGGCACTGTCCCTCGATACCCTTGAAGGGCTTGCCGTACACATCATCGCCCAGCACAGGGTGACCGATATACTGCATATGCACACGTATCTGATGAGTGCGTCCCGTTTCAAGGCGCAGTCGCAGATGTGTGTACTGCTGATATTGCTGCACCACGGTGTAGTGAGTCACTGCATTGCGGGAATTTTTCTCGGTCACGCACATTTTTTTCCTGTCCACGGGGTGACGTCCTATGGGAGCGTCCACGGTGCCCTCGCTGTCCTTTAAATGACCGCAGACAACGGCCTCATATTCGCGTGTAAAGCTGTGGACCTTTATCTGTTCGGCCAGCTTCACATGAGAAGCGTCGTTTTTCGCCACGATAAGCAGCCCGCTGGTATTCTTGTCGATGCGGTGGACTATTCCGGGACGTATCACTCCGTTTATGGAGGACAAACTCTCCCGACAGTGATACATCAGCGCATTTACGAGAGTTCCCGTATAATTTCCCGCCGCCGGATGAACGACCATTCCCTTTGGCTTGTTAACCACCAGCAGGTCGCTGTCCTCATAGACGATATCCAGCGGAATATTTTCCGCGGTGACATCAAGCTCCACAGGGTCAGGGACCTCCACGGAAATAATATCGTTTACAGAAGCCTTATAGCTTTTGCCGGGAGTTTTCCCGCTGACAGTCACTGCTTTTTCTTCGATAAGCTTTGCCGCAGCAGAGCGGGAGATATCCTCCCAGACGTCGGAGATAAGCTTATCAAGACGAGCCCCGGACTGTTCCTCGGTCACTGTAAATTCGCGGTGATCACTCATGCTGTGAATTATCCTCCGATGATTTTTCGGCAGGCTTTTGGTCCTCCTGCTTGTCGAAGAAAACGAAGTAGATAAGCAGCAGTATCGCGCCTATAACAACGCATATATCGGCAAAATTAAAGATAAATTTAAAGGGGAACAGGATTATAAAATCCACCACATAGCCAAGCAACGCGCGGTCTATGAGATTGCCTATCCCTCCGCCAAGTATCATAATTATGCAGATAAGCGGGAACTTCGACTTCGGCTTATATTTTATCAGCCCTGCCACCAGCAGCGCCATCAGGACAACTGTGATGATGATAAGCAGAGGTATCTTCCCCTGCAGCGAGCTGAAGGCTGCACCGGTATTTTTGTACAAAGAAAAGGTCAGGATATCGGTATCTCCCGCCGAAAGGACGGTCACCGACTGTCCCTCGGCAAGCTTTGAAACGGCGAGGGCTTTCAGTCCCTGATCCGCCGCCGCCAGAAGAATTACCGACAGTATTGTTATTATTATCATCTGTTATTATACACCATTGATAATGCAAATTTTCCGCTTGTTTTGCGGAATTAGGTTATGATTATTTGTTGGTTTATCTTAAGATTTTCCGACTATTCACGGTTCGTTTCGGCGGAGCAGAGCTCCGCGCATTTGATTCGCCTTCGGCTTTCGGTCACTTCCGCGGGTAGATGTCGCATATGCTTAAAACCACAAACGCGGCAATCGCTGTCGGGCGGA
>CAMEYZ010000028.1 GCA_945947715.1 uncultured Clostridia bacterium
TGCTCGGGCGGCGCAGCATTTGACAGCGAAGCGAATCAAATGCGCGGAGCTCTGCTCCGCCGAAAAAGAACAATTACTCGTATTGAAACTGAAAACACATAATCAAAAACCGCCGCCTATTATCCGAAAAATCGGCTAATAGGCGGCGGAAACCATTCACTGCTATTCAATAGGGACTGAACACATCTCCGACCATGCGGGGAGAAATCCGCTGCCGAGGGCTGTTCGCTGGGAGAAGATGTTCCCGCTCCAGGTGCCGTAATAGGGGATTTTTCCGCGGAGAATGACCTCGTTTGCAAGGGTCGATACAAGTATCGACGCAAGCCCTTTGCCACGATGCTCGGGGAGGACGTCTATACCTATCTGCCAGAAAAGCTCGCTGTCGTTGCTTGCTCCTGCCATGCCAAGTATCTCTTTTCCACTGACCGCACAGACTGCAAGAACATCTCTCCTGTCCCCGCGGGCGCCGTACATCAGCGCGTTTTCATATCCGCTGTAATAGGGATATAATATCTCCAGTATCTCACGCTCGCCGAAAATTCGCAGGTCATAGCCGCAGAAATCCTTCGGTGAAAAATCCGCAGAAGGCAGATAATACTGACTTATCATGCCGATAACATGGCCGAATGGCCCAATTAGCCCGTTTACTGCCGCAATGCCGCTTCCGTCAAAGAGCTTCGTCCCTGCTATGGAGGACAGCTCCTGTCCCGCTTTTAAAATCTCGGGGACTGCTGATATGACGGTATTTCTCCCGAAGGAAGCTGCACGAAATGCGGGCGGATAATCGGTGAATTTCCGCTGTTCCTCCGCGGAGACTGCGGCTGTCACCTTATTGACATCTGCGGAAAAATCTTCGGGAGTACAGCAATAATCCGCTGCAAGCTGTCTGAATGCCGCAGATAAAAATTCACTGTCTATCATAAATCAGCTTCTCCTTACTATAAATTTAATGGAGTAGACAGGCTCGGATATGGTGCAGAAATCGTCGAATTTATATTCCTCGCCCGTGGAAAGACGAGAGGTCCGCACTATGGTTTGCCGGTCGATAAGCTCCCCCTTTTGATTGTACATCTCAATGGCAAGGGTCACCCGACAGCCATCGTAATCTGCGTCGTTTCTGATATATCCTGAGTAATAAAGCTTCCTTCCGTCAGAGCTGTTTTTGATAGAAAATCCAATCAAAGTGGTCCCTGTATCGGAATAGGGACCGACCTTTATCCTTATGTCAGAGGGGTCCAGAGGCTTCTCTGTTTTGGAAACAAGCCCTGTTTCTGCGTCGCAGGTGTAGATATAACCGTCCTTTTCAGCCTCCGCAGAAATAGCATAGCCCTTCTCACAGAAATAGTAATAATTGCTGGAGCCTACCTTCTGGAGACCTGTTTTCATCCTTCCGTCCGAGCCTACAAAATATTTCTTTCCGTCCACCTCGACCAGCACATTTTTATACTGCTTCTGGAGAACACCGTCCTCGCCGTAAAGGAATATCTCCTTTCCGATTATCACGTTGCCTGTCTGCATATAGCCCTTTTCATTGAAATAGTAGGACTTTCCGCCTATCTTGGCGCGGCCTGTCACCATGGAGCCGTCCTTGCGGAAATAACAGGTATACCTATGACGGATAGTCTGCCAGCCTGTCTGCATAACGCCCTTTCTGTCGAAATAGTAGGTCTTTCCGTCTATCTCTTCAAGTCCTGTGACCTTGTCGCCGCTGTCGTCGAGATAGTATGTGCTGCCGTTTTCTGTGACAAACTCCGCTGAAACACAGAGCAGCGCTGTATTAATTGATAAAACAACTGCCGCCAGAGCTGCGGCAAATCTACTGTATTTTTTCATGCTGTTTCCTCCTTATGAAGATACATGTCGCTTGTTTTTCACATTTTGATTATATCACAATTTTTCGAATAATTCAATAGTTTTCACAGGATATTGACATAAATTTCATAAAGAAATTTGTTCAGAGCTATTGACATTTGTGGATTATTATGATATACTTTAGATATGTTAATGATAACAATTATCATTAAGGATTTAAATAAATGGAGGTAAAAAATTATGGCTAAATGGATCTGTTCAATATGTGGTTATGTTTTCGAGGGTGAGAATCCTCCTGCTGCATGTCCTCAGTGCAAGGCTCCCGCTTCTAAGTTCACAAAGGCTGCAGAGGGCAGCATCACTTGGGCTTGCGAGCACGCTGTTGGCATCGCTAAGGATGTTGATGACAAGGAGATCGTTGACGGTCTCAGAGAAAACTTCAACGGCGAGTGCAGCGAGGTAGGTATGTATCTTGCTATGTCCAGAGTTGCTGACAGAGAGGGCTATCCTGAGGTAGCAGAGGCTTACAAGAGAATCGCTTTCGAGGAGGCAGAGCACGCTGCTAAGTTCGCAGAGATGCTGGGCGAGGTAGTTACAAGCTCCACTAAGAAGAATCTTGAAATGCGCGTAATGGCTGAGGGCGGCGCTTGCGAGGGCAAGCTTGCACTGGCTAAGAAGGCTAAGGAACTCAATCTCGACGCTATCCACGATACCGTTCACGAAATGGCTAAGGACGAGGCTCGTCACGGTGCTGCATTCAACGGTCTCCTGAACCGTTACTTCAAGTAATATTTCCCCATAGGAATATAAATATCCTCCGCAGGTATTTCTGCGGAGGATATTTTTCGTATAAAATCGGCGGACAATTCAGAACGAAATGTCCGCCGTTATTATTTATTCATAGTTGTAAAGCAGTTAACGCTTTGAGAATCACTTTACCACCGATGATGAGAAATCTACACAGCAGCTGTCGTCGAATCCGTCCTTTATCAGCTCGATGACCTCCTTTGGCATTGTGCAGCCGTTAAGATGCATTACAACGCCATCGCCGAGCTTGCCGACAAAACGCATATTGTCTATGCCCTCAGAGGTGATATCGCAGTTTTCAAAGTCGAAAACGCAGCCGTCTCCCGCCCTGACGGTAACCATTGAAAATGCCGAAGCGCACATCCGGGTATTGCATACCGTGATGACCATCCCGTCGTTTAAGCTGCCCACGGCATAGAGCCAGTCAACTCCGCTGATACAGCAGTTTGTGACATTCATCACCGCTCCGTCGCCCAGCTTATACACAAGCATTCCGAAGGCTCTTGCGGTCATGCAGGTATTTTTCACATCGATCACCGCTCCATTGCAGGAGCCGCCTACGTTGTCGTACATTTCCCCGTCGGGCTCCGGGTTGATGTTGCAGTTTTCGATAGTTATCCTTCCACCGACAATAATAGGTTTGAGCAGTTCACAAAATTCCTTCTCGGTTTTGTTCTCATTGGTCAGTTCGACCTCTCCTGTGACCTTGTCATTAAAATCAAACTCAGCGGACTTGTCACTTTTATTTTTAGGAATTACAAATCTGCCCAACATATCCGCAGCCCTGCTGACCTTATTTTCCACGAACCGCCCCAGGTCATTCCCGAAGCTGTCCCATGAGCCGCCGCGAAGCTGTCTCTGTCTGTCCTCCCACCACTGAGCATAGGTCATATCCTCCAGCTCAGAGTACGCCGACAGCTCCCAGGGAGCGAAAAATCTTGCCACCGCATGCTGTGCGATAAGCAGGAAGGTGGTCTTTTCGGCGTTTCCCGTGTTAAAGGGCACCTCGAACACCCGCAGCAATCCGTCTTCTGTGCGCTTGCTGACAGCAGGCTTGAATCTGCTCTTATCCAGCGGATAAACGTACCGTTCCTCCCAGTCATCGTCAAAGAAGATGATAAGCTGAGAAACTGCGTCGTTAGTATCGTTATGTCCGCCAGTCATTGCGAAGCGGAAAAGATAGTCCGTATTCTTTTCGAGGGTCTTTTCGCAGCGTATCTGCGTCCAGGACCACTGCCAGTCCCCTATTTCGAACTGCTCGGTATTATCTCCCCTGAAATCGGTGACGAACATTCTGGAGCCCACATTACTGGTACATTCCTTATCGAACTTAAATTCTCTTGCGTTAAAATCTATTGCCTTACTCATAATAATATCCTCCGTATTTTCAGTTACGGACGGGTCATGAGTAATCTGCACTCCGTCAATTTTCTGAAACCTGAGACGTATCTCGCAGTCGCTGACATACTCTGCCCGACCGTTCTTAACAAGTCCCCTTGCCCTTTTGGGGTAGGTTTCTCCGATAATTTTTCCTGTAACGTCTGTGACAATAACGTTTTTTTCCATGGGTAGCTTCCCCTTACACAAACATTTTGGCGCGCCTGCGTTTTTTTCTATGGGTTTCTCCCCCGACTGCCTGTCTACAGTATATCACACCGAAAAAGCATTTGTCAAGTATTTTCCAAACAAAAAATCGTGCAGACCAAAGTCCGCACGATATATGATCATCAAGTATTAACTATCCCTTAAGAGCCGCCTTAACCTTATCCACGGAGTCCTTAATAACGGGTATCCGGACCGTCCAACGGACATTGAGTGCACGGGTCTTATACATTTTCGCAAAGGATATGACAAAATCTGATACCATTGCTGCCGTGAGCACTACTGCTGTAGTACGCAGGTCGTGTTCGTCCAGCATACCCACAAGGCTCATTATCGGGGTGAAGCACTTGCCCATAAAGAAGGTTATAATGAACGCAAAGCCAAGGCTTGTGGGGATAGAGGTGTATTTCGTGATATGCATGGGCAGGCTCTCGTAATTCCAGTATTCAAAGCCGAACAGCTTCTCCACCGCAGTTCCCAGAGCAATTTCTCCTACACTGACGATGACCGCCGATGACAGGAAATACACTATGTATCTCGACGTGAGAGAGGCTCCCCCAGCAGCGCCGATATGAAGCTCCTCAGGAGTTCCGATAAGCACATAGATGCCAACCACTAACAGTCCATAGCCAAACAGAAACGGCAGTGTCATATTCCGGTTATCCATATATCCTTTTCTGCACGCCAGCCAGATGTTTTCCAGTACAAAGCCCAAAAACGATATCACACCCGCTGCAAGTGCCAATGAATAAATATCATATTTTCCTATCATCATACATTTCTCTCTCCTTTCTTGAGAGTTTTGTGTTTTGCAAAGCAAATCGAGGCGACAGCCGAAGAAACAAAACTCGGGTTTGAAAATCTTTGATTTTCAAACATCGCTCCTTTCCGTCAGAATAAGGAAAATTTCTTATCCCTTTCTTGACATTTCCAAGAAATTATGTTACTATATATTCAGAAGATGTTACATTTATAACGGCGTTACATTTGTATCATCACCTATATAATAACACATATTTTCAGAAAAATCAATAGATTTTCAGTCGGGTGTTACATTTTACATTGATATGTAACATCATGAGAGGAAGCGTTAGAATGGAGAATGTTGTAAAAAAGGACGTACTAAGGGCCTCCAACGAGGAGGCTAACCGCATCACAAGAGAATGTATCCAAACTGCACTGATAAACCTAATAGCCGTAAAGCCCTTCGATAAGATAACAATTACCGAGCTTGTGCTGAAATCCGGCGTGTCGCGAATGTCCTTCTACCGAAACTACAAGACCAAGGAGGACGTTATCATGGATATGTGCACCGAGCTCGAAGAACAGCTCTACGAAAGCATCTCCGATGACAGCTTCAAGAATGACCCGAGAAATTGGTATTTCGGACTTTTCCGCAGAGTATTATCCCACGAAAAGGAGCTTTCCCTGCTCTTTTCCGCAAATATGCCACAGAACATCTCTATCCGGATACTCACCGCTGCAGGGGAGGTATTCAAGAAGCTCTCCCTTTCCGAAGAGGAACAGTACAAGGCCTCCGCATGGGAGGGCGCGCTTATCGGCATAATTTTCCACTGGCTTGCCGCGGGAATGAAGGAGTCTCCCGATGAAATGGCGGATATGTGCATGAAGCTCATCAACAATGCATAGCAGACAAAAAAAACAGGGTACAGCCCAGAAACGGACTGTACCCTGTATTATTTCGTATTATTAAGCTTATGGTCAGTTAACTCACTTAAGCTCTGCGAAATACTTGATAGTTCTTACCATCTGAGATGTGTAAGAGTTCTCGTTGTCGTACCAGGAAACTACCTGTACCTCATAGAGGTCATCAGCGATCTTAGCAACCATTGTCTGTGTTGCATCGAAGAGAGAACCGTATCTCATACCGATAACATCGGAGGAAACGATCTGATCCTCGTTGTAGCCGAAGGACTCGGAAGCAGCAGCCTTCATAGCAGCATTGATAGCTTCCTTAGTAACGTCAGCCTTCTTAACAACAGCTGTGAGGATAGTTGTGGAGCCTGTGGGAACAGGAACTCTCTGTGCAGAACCGATGAGCTTGCCGTTGAGCTCGGGGATAACAAGGCCGATAGCCTTAGCAGCACCTGTGGAGTTAGGAACGATGTTAGCAGCACCTGCTCTTGCTCTTCTGAGGTCGCCCTTTCTGTGAGGACCATCGAGGATCATCTGGTCGCCTGTGTAAGCGTGGATAGTGCTCATGATACCGCTCTGGATAGGAGCATAATCGTTAAGAGCCTTAGCCATAGGAGCGAGGCAGTTTGTTGTGCAGGAAGCAGCGGAGATGATAGTATCATCAGGTGTAAGGGTCTTCTCGTTTACGGAATAAACGATAGTCTTGAGGTCGTTGCCTGCAGGAGCGGAGATAACTACCTTCTTAGCACCAGCATCGATGTGAGCCTGGGACTTCTCCTTAGAGCAGTAGAAGCCTGTGCACTCGAGAACAACGTCAACGCCGATCTCACCCCAAGGAAGCTCGTTAGCCTTAGCCATAGCGTAGATCTTAAGGGTCTTGCCGTCTACAGTGATAGTACCTGCCTCGTCATCAGCGGTAACAGTGTGAAGGTTCTCGCCGATTCTTCCGCAGTAGCCGCCCTGAGCGGTATCGTACTTAAGGAGCTGTGCAAGCATCGAAGGCTTGGTGAGGTCGTTGATGGCAACTACATCGTAGCCCTCTGCGCCGAACATCTGGCGGAATGCAAGACGGCCGATTCTGCCGAATCCATTGATAGCAACTTTTACTGACATGATAAAGTTCCTCCTAAAAATTTTAAAATAGGTCCTTGACGCGAAAGATTTTTCTTTCCGCATCATACAATTATATTTTATACTATTTTTTATTTTTTTGCAATACCTTTTTGCAAAAAAAATAAAAATTATTGTTAATTTTCCGTCAATTTATTGGCGATATCCGCTTATCGCAAAAAGTTTTATTAATATACACCATTTGTTCACAAAATGCTTTTGCAATTCATCACAATATAGAGTATAATATAATTGTATGTTTATTATCTATGGCAGATGATTTCTGAACGGGGGTGTGAAAATGAGCGGCGATGAAAAGCTTCGCAGCGCTCTTGAGCTGCTGGGAGATATTCCTGCGGCAATACTGCGCGGCGGTGAGGTCATATACAGCAATGCTGCCTTCGGCGAGATAGAAAAAAAGCTGGGCTTTGACCGTTTGTATGAGCTTATCCGGACAGGTGTGCCTATACTCTGCGGAAAATACGTCTATCATGCTGAGGTCTCCGAGTCGGAGGACCACTCTGTTGCAGTTATCACAAAGCGGCTCATGGCAGACCACTCGCCCGATTCCATTAAGATAATGAACGACCTCTCCTTTACAATAAGGTCCTCTGTTACGACCATTTCCTCCGTACTGGACGACATATATACCAAGGGACATGCCTACGGCTGTATTCCTCCCAATGTGGCGGCGTATTTTGAAAATGCCAACAGGCTGCTTTCCTCCCTTTACGGAAGAGTGCTTATGTACGATGACCTCAATCTGTACGAGAATCAGAGCGAAATATATACCGTATCCACCGACCTATATGAAATTTTCACCGACCTTGCCCGGGATATGCGGAAGATAATCCTGGAGTATTCCGTGAGGATTTCCGTTTACGGCGACGAGGGCTCCTTTGCGGTGATTCGTCCGGATACTCTGCGCATAATCTTCGCTGCGGTGGTAAGAGAGATACTGCTGATGAAATACAGGGCCGAATATGTGGAGATACACGTTTTCCATAACGAAAACGAAAGCGGCTTCAATATTACCGGCGGTACCCTTGAGGGAAGAAAAACTCCTGCAAGGACTACCCATGCTGCCAGAAAAGAGCTTATCCCCTTTGACACGCTGGCAGATGCGCTCACTGACTCCTTCTGCGAGAAGCTGGGTGGCAGATACTATGAGGTCAAGGACGATTTTATCTACCATATGGGCATCACCTTCCCCAGAAGCGAGGATACTCCTAAGACAAAGGAAGAAAAGGCCGTAGAATATAAAAACAGGCTCTATTCGGGAAATTATACATTCTCATCCGAACGGTCTGTCCTGGCAGACGCTGTGAAAAGCGGAAAATATCCCGGGGACGACTGACTTCGCATATAAACGTGTATTACTGATGAAAGGAAAAATAAAATGAACACGACCAAGAAAAAAACTATATCCGCCATTATTGCTCTTGTGACTGCTGCGGCGTCTCTTACTGGCTGCGGCAGCTCCAATGACAGCAGCTCCGAAACGGAAAGCTCTCAGGCGGAAAGCTCATCATATTCCACTGCTAACGTTCAGGAGCTTCTGGACAATGCCTCCGATGTGACTACTGCTCCCGAGGAAACCTCCGAGGAGGTTACCCTCGCCACTGTTACTGACGTCGAAAATGAGGTGGACCGTGCTATCTACAAGACTCAGATAACTCTTCCTGAGGGCTGGCATATCGTGGAGGACTCAAAGGACGGCAAGTTCTATGCCAGCAACCTCGCTAATCTCGCTATCCAGGCGCAGAATTTCGGCGCAGATGCTGAGCTTTCTCCCCTGGAAACTCTGGCAGACAGTGCTGCGGCAAGCATTGTTATGCAGAACATGTTCTATCAGGCGGATACCGACTTCGGTGAGCCTCAGGAGACTACCGTTGCAGGACAGCCTGCTATAAGATACGACTACACCGTTACAGCATACATCTTCGACGTGGACGACGAGGGCAACAAAACCGGCGAAAAGAGCGTTTTCGCTGAGTATATGGACAGACTTTACGTTCTCTATTATGGTACTGACGCCTACTGTCTGCGGTTTGAGGTCGCAAAGGAAAGCTATGACCTGGTGGCTGATGAATTTGACCAGCTCGTGGAGAGCTTCTCCATCGCTGAGGACGGTACGGCAGGCTATGAATCTGCGTCGATATATATGTCCGAATATGAAAGCTATTCTCTTTCTGTGCTCTTCTCCCAGCTCGAAGAGCAGGAAAACGCCGAAAATGCAGCAGCAGAAACCGCTGCTCCCACAGACGAGGAAGCTGTCATCAACTCTGATACTCAGGAATAATATTGAATAAAGAGCAGTTTTTGTCTGCTTTAAGTGAAAGGATATACAGATATGGAAAATACAGAAAAAAAGAAGGTCATTCTGAGCGGTATTCAGCCCTCAGGTGCGTTTACTCTCGGAAATTATGTGGGTGCTATCAAGAATTGGGCTAAGCTCCAGGACGATTATAACTGCCTGTACATGATAGCCGATATGCACGCTATCACTGTGAGACAGGACCCCGCAAAGCTTCGCAAAAATACACTGGAGGCCTATGCGGCTATCGTTGCATGCGGCGTTGACCCTGAAAACTCCGTCGCATTTATCCAGAGCCATGTCCCCACTCATGGGATGCTCAACTGGCTCCTGGCCTGCAATACGCAGTTCGGCGAGCTCTCCAGAATGACTCAGTTCAAGGACAAGTCCGCTAAGCATGCTGATGATGTGAACGCAGGTCTGTTTACATATCCTGTGCTTATGGCGGCGGATATCCTGGCATATAATGCGGACCTCGTTCCTGTGGGCGTGGACCAGAAGCAGCACCTGGAGCTGACCCGCGATATCGCTCAGCGGTTCAATCAGCGCTATGGTGAGCTTTTCACCCTCCCCGACGGATATATCCCTCCCCAGGGCGCAAAGATAATGTCCCTTTCTGACCCCACAAAGAAAATGTCCAAATCTGACGAGAACCAGAACAGCTGCGTTTACATTCTCGACGATAAGGACACCATTATCAGAAAATTCAAGAGAGCCATTACCGACAGCGATTCCTGCGTGAAGTACGCTGAGGGCAAGGACGGTATCAATAACCTTATGACTATCTACTCCGTCGTTACCGGCAAGTCCCTCGACGATATCGAGCGCGAATTCGACGGAAAGGGCTATGGCGATTTCAAGCTTGCTGTGGGCGAGGCTGTTGCTGATCATCTCGCTCCTGTAAGAGAGAAGTTCGACGACCTTATGAAAAACAAGGATTATCTCGTACAGTGCTACAAGCGCGGCGATGAGACCGCATTTAAGATATCCTCCCGCATCGTTTCCAAGGCATATCACAAAGCAGGCTTTGTGGACAGATAAGGTGGATATATGCCCAGATTTTTTGCCGACGAAAACGCTGTCCGTGGTGACAGTATTGTCATAACAGGCGGCGATGCCCGTCATATCGGATATTCCCTTCGAATGAAGATAGGCGACAGCATAACCTTTGTCCGCGAGGGGCAAGAGTACAGCTGCAGGATATCCGCAATGACCGAAACAGAGGTCTCCTGCCATATCGAAGGTATAGCTCCCTCCGACTGCGAGCCCACCATAAGACTCACCCTCTATCAGGCTCTGCCTAAATCGGACAAAATGGAGCTGATAATACAAAAGACCGCCGAGCTGGGCGCCTATCGGATAGTGCCCTTTATCTCGAAGCGGTGCGTTTCCCGTCCTGACGAGAAGTCCGCGGAGAAAAAGCTGGCCCGCTGGCGGAAGATTTCCGAAGAGGCCGCTAAGCAGGCTGGACGGGGAATTATCCCTGAGATATCTCACCTGCTGTCCTTTGAGGAGGCACTCCGTGATATGGAGTCCTCGGAGATAAAGCTCATCTGCTATGAAAACGGCGGGAGCTCCCTTTCTGAAGCGGGCATCGACAGCGAAAAAAGCGTCGCTGTGATGATAGGCTCCGAGGGAGGCTTTGAACGGACAGAGGTGGACAAGGCTACTGCTGCGGGTGCTGTTCCCATATGGCTGGGAAAGCGGATACTCCGCTGCGAGACCTGCCCTATCGCTGTTACATCGGTCATTATGAGCTTATCGGACAATTTTTAACAGGGCGTCCTCTGCCTTCTCCCAGTCGATAAGCTTGAACCAAGCGTCTATGTACTCTGACTTGCGATTTTGATAATCGAGATAATAGGCATGCTCCCACAGGTCACAGCAGATAAGCGGAATGAGCCTATCCACTGAGGGAGTGTTCTGATTGACGGTAGTGCCTATTTTCAGCGTGCCGTTCTCACAGCACAGCCATGTATAGCCTGAGCCCTTGATGCTCATGGCTGTCTTTTTGAACTGCTTATAAAAACCGTCCATGCCGCCGAAGGCTTTGGAGATGCGCTTCTCCATATGCTCCGACGGCTTTTTTCCGCCCTTTGCCATGCGGGAGAAATATATCCCGTGATTGTAAAAGCCTCCCGCATTGAAGCGGATATCGTCGTTTCGGCTGTAAAGGAGCTTTTCCAGCGACACGCATTTTAGCTGGGGATTCTTCTCGATAAGAGCATTCAAATCATCGGTGTATTTCTTATAATGCCCCTCGTAATGAAAGGACAGGGTAAAGGTGGAAAGCTCAGGACTCAAATCGGAATAGTCCAGGACAACTCTTGAAAACGGATAGGTATTCATGCTGTATATTTCCTTTCCAGTGATATGCAAAATTCAATATTACATCATATGTATCCGATCCCACGATTATGACTTATTATTTTGTCTGTACTCCTTTGGGGTGCAGCCGGTTATCCGCCTGAACTGCCTGTTGAAGTTGGAGAGATTACGAAAACCGCACTCAAAGGCTGTCTGCGCAGAGGTCATGTCCTTACTTATCAGCAGCTCACAGGCGCATTTTATCCGCAGCTGGTTTACGTACTCTATTGCTCCCACACCTGCAGCTGCCTTGAAACGGTCCATGAAATAGCTTTTGCTCATATGCACCGTCTGGGCGAGCTGCTCCACGGTGATGTTCTCCCGGAAATTATCGCTGATATATTCAAAGGCGGGACGCAGAAGCTCGCTGGGGCCAAGCTCCTTTTTGTCTGCGCGGAAAATATCGCCGCTGTTCTCCAGCAGCCAGAAAAGCCGCAGCAGCTCACTTTTCATCAGCATATCAAGCTGCGGGGAATTTCCCTTGGCACAGGAAAAAATATTCTCCGCAGTAGTCTTAAGCTCGCTGTAATAGTCATGCTCCGGGGTGATATGCACCTTCACGCCATATTCTCCTGTGACAATGGGTCGCACACATTCGGCAGCACATCGGTCAGCGCTGTCCACTCCCAGCATATCCCCGCTGAATACGATAGTATCATAAAGCTGACGGTACTCCCCGTGAACCGATATGGAATGGAGCATATTCGGCGGGATAATGATGATATCCCCTTGATTTGAGACGAAATGCTCATCAGAGCAGATAAACTCCGCGCTGCCCTCTAATATGTAGTTTATTTCAAACTCGCTGTGCCAGTGCATGGGCACTCCCGCGAAAAAGTCGGGTATCAGACATTTATAGTAGCTGTAGGGCACAAGCTTTGAGCTGTGCTGTCTTTTTTCTTCGGAATAGCTTTTGCTGTTCATAGGCACCTCATATAGTATTATAGTATCATAAAATCGTATTATTTCAGTGGATATTGCCCTGCTTTTATAGTATTATATCATATAGATAAACGTTTCGCAAGTATAAAACGAAAGGAAGTATTCACATGAAAAATAATGCATCATGGCTGGACAATGCGGTGTTCTATGAGATATATCCCCAGTCCTTCAACGATTCAAACGGCGATGGCATCGGCGATTTTAACGGAATCATCCAAAAGCTGGACTATATTAAGGAGCTGGGCTGCAATGCTATATGGATAAATCCCTGCTTTGAGTCCCCCTTCGGCGATGCAGGCTATGACGTCTCCGACTATTACTCCGCAGCGCCCAGATACGGCACCAATGAGGACCTGAAACAGCTCTTTGCTGAGTGTCATAAGCGTGGCATGCACGTGCTTTTGGACCTTGTGCCCGGTCACACCTCCACTCAGCACAAATGGTTCAAGGAGTCCATGAAGGCCGAAAGAAATGAGTTCACTGACCGCTACGTCTGGACGGACAGCATCTGGGAGGAGCCTCAGGGTATGGGCTGCATCAGGGGCATCTCCGAGCGTGACGGCTCCTGTGCAGTAAATTTCTTCTCCCACCAGCCCGCGCTGAATTACGGCTTCTACAAGTGCGACCGCCCCTGGCAACAGCCTATGGACGCAGAGGGTCCCAGAGCTACTCTGGAGGCTCTCAAGGACATCATGCGCTTCTGGCTGAATATGGGCTGTGACGGCTTTCGCGTGGATATGGCAGGCTCTCTCGTAAAGCACGACGAGGACAGCAAGGGCACCATTAAGCTCTGGCAGAACGTCCGGGAGTTCCTCGATAAGGAATTTCCCGAGGCAGCTATGGTCTCCGAGTGGGGCGAGCCCGACAAGTCCTTACAGGGCGGCTTCCACATGGATTTCCTGCTCCACTTCGGGCCCTCTCACTACAACGACCTCTTCCGCTGCGAGGAGCCCTTCTTCTGCGAAAGAGGAAAGGGCGATATCTCGGAATTTGCAGCAAAATATATGGAAAACTACGAAAAATCGGAGAGAAAGGGACTTATCTGCATACCCTCCGGCAACCACGATATGGGCAGACTTTCCCAGACCGTTCACGGCGACACGCTCAAAATAGCCTTTGCTTTTCTGCTGTCCATGCCGGGCGCGCCGTTTATCTACTATGGCGACGAGATTGGCATGCGCTACGTTGAGGGGCTTGCCTCGGTGGAGGGCGGCTATGGCAGGACAGGCTCCCGCACTCCCATGCAGTGGGACGATACCACAAATGCAGGCTTTAGCGCCGCTCCCCGTGAAAGGCTCTACATCAAACAGGACGATTCCCCTGACCGTCCCACGGTACAGGCCCAGATGAAGGACGACAACTCCCTCTGGCATGAGATAAATCGTCTGATAAGGCTCCGTCAGTCCCACAGGGCTCTCCAGAGCAAGGGCGAGATAAGATTTGTCTATGTGGAAAAGAACGCTTATCCCTTTGCATACTTAAGAAGCGCAGACGATGAGAGGATACTCGTTGTCCTCAATCCCGCAGACAGAGAGACCTCCTTTGACTGCAAATATATCCCCGCGGAAAAGCTGTACTCCTTCGGTGGAGAGCTTACTGCGCAAAATGGCAGGATAACCGTTCCTCCCTGCACTGCGGCATTTTATACAGTAAAGTAATATAAAAACTCCCCTCGGACAAGCTCTGAGGGGAGTTTTATCATACCTTGACCCGGTATTCTCCGGGGGTGACGTTTTCATACCGCTTGAAAATTGCCGAAAAGTATGAGCTGTCCGGAAAGCCGGAGGCCTCAGCTATCTCGGCGATGGTCTTTTCCGAGTAGACCAGCATTTCCTTGGCATGCTGTATCCTTACCTTGGCAAGGTACTCCATGGGACGCAGATGAAAATTCCTCTT
>CAMEYZ010000029.1 GCA_945947715.1 uncultured Clostridia bacterium
CAGCTTCATGTGAACACTCTTGAAAAGCACTGCTTGTTCATACCCGTCGCCCCAAACCAGGACCCCTTCGCTGACAGGGAGAGCTCAAACCGCTTTGAGCTGTTAAACGGCAGCTGGGATTTCAGATACTATGACAGCATCATCGACATGGAGTACTATTTTATTTCGGTCCCCTTCGATAAAAAGCTGCCCGTCCCCTCCAACTGGCAGCTCCACGGCTATGATAAGCCCCAGTATACAAACGTGTGCTATCCTATCCCCTACGACCCGCCCTATGTTCCTGATGATATTCCCGTGGGCGTTTATAGCCGAAGCTTCGAATATGCCCCCGACGGACTTGACAGGATACTTGTTTTCGAGGGCGCGGACAGCTGCATCTATCTCTACATCAACAGAGAATTTGCAGGCTATACTCAGGTCTCCCACAGCACCTCCGAGTTTGACATCACCCCTCTGCTAAGGGAGGGAGAAAACACCATCACTGCTGCCGTGCTGAAATGGTGTGACGGGACCTATCTGGAGGACCAGGACAAGTTCAGACTGTCTGGCATCTTCCGTGATGTGTATCTGCTGTCACGTCCGAAAAAGCGGCTGGAAAATTATATCGTAAGAACAGATATCTCCGATGATCTTTCCTCAGCAGAGCTTGTTTTCACAGCATATGGCACTGATGTGAAGGCAAGGCTGTCCGACAATGAGGGAAATATCATCGCAGAGCTTTCCGCATCAGATGGCGAAACCGTTTCCTGCCACATAAGCGCACCCGTACTATGGTCTGCGGAGAAGCCCTATCTGTATGACCTGACCATATTCGCAGGCGATGAAGTCATCGGCGAAAGGGTGGGCTTCAGAAAAGTAAGCGCCGAAAACGGCGTTGTAAAGATAAACGGAAAAGCGGTAAAATTCAAGGGCGTAAACCGTCACGACAGCTATCCTGACACGGGCTATTACGCTTGCCTGGAGCAGATGAAAAATGACCTTATCCTTATGAAAAAGCATAATATCAACGCAGTAAGGACCTCTCATTATCCAAATTCTCCGCTGTTTTATCAGCTCTGTGACGAGTATGGCCTGTACGTCATCGACGAGGCGGATATGGAATCCCATGGCTGCGTGGAGGTATATAACGACTTCAAATGGAGCAAGGGCTATAACGGTATCGCTCTGCTGGCCTCGGACGAGCGCTTTTGCAAGGCTATCACTGACCGTGCTGAAGCCCTGGTAAAACGAGATATAAACCGTCCCTGTGTGATTTTCTGGTCTCTCGGGAATGAGAGCGGCTATGGTACCAATATGCTTGCGGCAGGTAAGCTTGTGAAGTCTCTGGATGATACCCGGCTGCTCCATTACGAAAGCACTCATAAGCTGGACGATACCTCTGATGCAGTGCTGGACGTGGTCTCGCAGATGTACCCCTCTCCCGAGGATATGCTGAAATTCCTCGAAAACAAGGAGGAAAAGCGTCCCCTTATCCTCTGCGAATACTGCCATGCCATGGGCAACGGTCCGGGAGACTTAGAGGATTATCACAATATCTTCTATTCCGACGAGCGTTTCTGCGGCGGCTTTATATGGGAATGGAGCGACCATGCCTGCCCGCTGGGAAGGACTGCGGACGGACAGGTAAAATACGGCTATGGCGGCGACTTCGGCGAAAAGCATAACGACGGCAATTTCTGCATGGACGCCCTAACTTATCCCGACAGGACCCCTCATACAGGACTCCTTGAAGCAAAGCAGGTGTACCGTCCTGTGCGGATATCAAAGGGAAATAAGCCCGGCAGCTTTATTTTCAGAAGCACTCTTGAATTTGAAAATGCAGGCGATAGCCTTGACTGCCGCTATGAGATAACATATGACGGAGGAAGCTATGCAGAGGGCACTGTTGAGCTTGACCTGCCACCTATGGGCAGCTCGGAGATATTTATCCCCGAAGCCGCAGCTGACCATGGCAAAGAAGAATATATCCGCTTCATATTCACTGCTAAAAATGATACGTTATACTGCGAAAAGGGCTATGAGGTATGCTTTGACCAGCTTGAGCTCTGCGAGGGTGCCAGCAAAAATGAATATCCCAGCAGCGATGAAGATATGGTTCTCGAGGACGCTCCCCTTTTTGTGAATGTCAGGGTTGGAAATATATCCTATCGGTTTAACAAGCGGCTGTCAGAGCTTGATTCCATAAAATGCGGCGGAAGAGAGCTGCTGGACCGTCCCATTTCCTTCAACTTTTTCCGTGCTCCCACAGACAACGATGTAATGAAGGGCGACTGGTACAGAGCCCACCTAAACGACTTCACCGTAAAAAATTACGGCGTGACCGCAGAAAAAACCTCCGCAGGCGCAGAAATATCCCTCCGGCAGTCCTTCGGGTGGAGCATACATCAGCCCTTTGCCTATATGGACGTGAAATATATAATCTCTGGGAATGGCATCGACATACAGTGCAATGCAGAGTTTTCCAATAAGGTCACCTTTCTGCCACGATTTGGCATAAGACTGTTCCTGCCAAAGTCCTTTAACAGCTTGGAATATTTCGGATACGGCCCCTATGAAAGCTACATCGACAAGCATCAGGCAAGCTATATGGGGAATTTCTCTGCCAAGCTGTCCGATATGCACGAGGATTATATCCGTCCACAGGAAAACTCCTCCCACTATGGCTGTAAGCATATGACCGTCACCGATGGCATGACAGCCTTACGCTTCACCTCAAATGAGCCCTTCTCCTTCAATGCATCAGAATACACCGAGGAGGAGCTTGCAGCAAAGCGCCACAATTTCGAGCTTGAAAAGTGCGGAAGCAGTGTCATTTGTATCGACAGCCTCATGGCAGGAGTAGGCTCAAACGCCTGCGGGCCTGCCCTTGCGGATAAGTACCGTCTGCCGCTGCCGGGCATCTCAGCTCAGCTGCACATTGCGATATCAGACTAAAAAACACAAAAAAAGAATCTGCGCAAAGACCGCCAAAACAGTCTTTGCGCAGTTTTTTAAACCACCATAAAATGCCGCAGGACACATATCATTCGCTATATATCCTTGTGATTATCATATCCATAGGCAGCTCCCTGACGGAAATATCCTTAAAGCTCACATGGTCGGTAAGGCTTTTCAGGAAGTCCGTGATAGGCTGTTTTTCGGTATCCACTTCCAGGGAAATGTTAAGCTCATTATCCCGCCCTATCAGCTTTGCGCCATTTATCTCACTTCCACCAAAGGGCTCGGTCAGCGTAAGCTCAACTATCTTCTTGCTGCCCAGAATATTTTTCAGACCAGACAGAGTATCATCGAAGACCTTTTTTCCATGATTTATGATAATAACATTGTCCGCCAGCTGTTCAACGTCCTCCAGGTCATGAGTGGTGAGGATAAAGGTAGTGCCCTTGCTATTCATCTCGGAGACCACCTCGCGTATCTTGTTCTTGGCGATAACGTCAAGTCCGATAGTAGGCTCGTCCAGGAAAACTATCTCGGGGCTGTGAAGCATCGCCATTATAAACTCACACTTCATTCTCTCTCCCAGGGAAAGCACTCTTGTGGGCTTGTGAATGACCTCCCCCACATCGAAAAGCTCGGTCATTTCATCGAGGCGTCTCTTGTAGTCCCCGTCGGATATGCCATAGATAGCCTTGTTCATTGCAAAGCTGTCCACCGGCGGGATATCCCAGATAAGCTGGGACCTCTGTCCGAATACCGCGCCTATCCTCTGAACGTACTTCATTCTGTCCCGTGCAGGAGAATATCCCATAACGTCGATATTTCCGCTTGTGGGAAAAAGTGCTCCGCAGAGCATTTTTATCGCAGTAGATTTGCCTGCGCCGTTAGGTCCCAAAATACCGCAGATGCTCCCCTGTTCTATCTCAAAGGAGATATCATCTACAGCATTTATCTGCACCTTTTCACGTTTGAAAAAGCTTTTGACGGTCTCCTTGAAGCCGCTGCCCCTTTTGTAGGTGGTATAGGTCTTTACTAAGTTTTCGACTTTTATCGCTGTCATGTTAACCTCCCACTCCTTCGTAAGCCTTTATCATTCTGTTATACAGCCAGATCCCGAAAATGAAGAACAGCATGCAGGGTATCACCGATAGCAGCGAGTACATATCAAGCCTTCCCAGCAGCGCCGAGGCAGGGAAAAATCCCACCACCGCCACCGGAATTATCAGCGCGGACATCACCTGAACAGCCTTCGGAAAGATACCCAGAGGATATTTTCCAAACTCCTTTATGCTCTCAAAGATTTCGGGTATCCTTGAATTTCCAACCCATTTGAAGCTTATCGCTGCCATGATAAGGTCCAGTCCGCACATTACAGCCGCTCCCGACAAAAACAGCAGCAGAAAAAGAATTATCCCCCAAGCACCGCTGCTCTTCGTAAAGGACGCGGATATTATGGTCATAGCAAGTCCGCCGAGAAACAGCCCGATGCTGCCCGTGTCAAAATTTGCTGCCGCAATGTAAAACAGCGGAGAAAGTGGCTTTAACAACACCGTTTCAAAGCGGCCCGACTGAACATGGTCCATAGTCACCCAGAGAATACTTCCGCATATCATCGACGCGACTGCGTTTGACATGGAAAACACCGACTGTATCAGCAGCACCTCCCACATGGTCCACCCGGGAAATTTCGCACCGTTTGCATAGATAAGCACTGTCACCAGCGGAAAAATTATATTCGACAGCAGCGTGATGAGATTCCCCAGAACAAAATCCAGCCGATAGGCCGCAGCCCTTGAAAACGCAGTATGAAGGCAGGTCATGTATATTTTCAGGTATCTCATAATATCACGCTCCCACTGCCGTAAATCTCTTTATGGAGCTGCGGTATATGACCTCGCTGAGCAGCGCTGTAAATATCACAGCTATCCCCTGATATAGTACCGCCTGAGGAATAGTCAGTCCCATTTCGCCGATAGAGCTGCTCCCTGTCCAGACCATTGCAGGAATATAATTTGTGTACTGGAAGGGCAGGAACATCATTATCCGCTGGACCGCCTCAGGAAAGAAGCTAAGCGGGATAAGTGCTCCTGAGAAGATATTCCCCAGCAGCTGATATACTACCCTGATACCGTTAGCCTGAACGAAATAGAACGCAGTCATTCCCAGGCAGTAATTCACATAGAAATTCATCAAAAATGCAAAAGCCACCGAAAGCACTGTCCAGCCCATGTGCTGCGGTATCATATCCAGCCCGAACAGCAGCGAAAAAATCAGCAGACAGGGCAGAAACTCAAAGAAAAACCCCAGCACTCTGTGACCTATCTTCTGGGACAGGGCAAAAAATCTGTGATGCATGGGCCGCAGCGTAAAGGTGAGAAATTTCCCCGACTGCACAAGCATTTGCAGATTCCAGTCAGCAAAATCCATGGTAAGATAGCCGATAAGAGCGGACGCTCCAAAATAGCGGATAGTCTGCTGAAACTCCATGCCGCCCAGCGTGCTGCTGTCCCCGTAGACTGCTGTCCAGATGAAATACTGCACTACAAAATAAACAGGTCCCACAAAGACCGATACCAGCGAATGTGTGCGGTAAGCGCTCCATTCCTTGTAGGTCACGAAGGCCACCGCTTTGCACATTTCAAATTTGTGTCTTAAAAAATTCATCATATAAGCCCCGACCAGATGATGTTCTGCACATTGTACAAAGGCTCTGCAGACCAGCCATTAGCTCCCTCGTCGAAGGGCACGAACCATGCTGCTGCCAGCTGTTCATCAAGGTCGATGTCCAGCGAGGAAGCGCCTGCGCCCTCGTGCATGATAGTCCTGTCCGAATAGGAGAAATTCGCTCCCCGGCGGATATCAAAGCCAACGCCATAAAGACGGTTGGGCTCGTCAGCTCCCCAGCAGTGGTCGGGGATATCATGAAGCTGAACAGTGCTCATCTTCTCAACGGACTTTCTGCCGAGAATACGTGCACCGTCAAGCCGTCCGCCGTTTATGTACGCATTTGCGTAGCGGATAAGGTCGTACACAGTGGAATGAAGTCCTCCGCCGGTCTGAGGGATATTGTCCCAGACGCTTCCGTCACCGTCACGGCCATTTATCTCTCCGGAGATTATCTTGTCAAGGTAGCTTTTATGGTCCTCGCCGTAAACATATCCCCTTGCAGCCGTTTCGGGTGTGTAGAAGAATCCGCTGTCGGTCATTTTCAGAGGACGTATCACCTTTTCCTCGATATAGTCGTGGACATTCATTCCGCTAACTCTGGTTATGACCTCGCCCAGAAGCGCAAAGCCGAAGGATGAATACTGCCACTCGGTGCCCGAAGGACGACGAAGTCCTCCGGAAATCCCTGCGGATATCCAGTCAAACTGGCTCTTTCCGTCCCATTTTTCTGCGGCAGCCTCGATAAGCTCCCATGCGTCCTTGGGAGCAGCCTCCGGGAAGCAGCCTCCGTCGGGATAAAGCCCCGAGGTATGAGTCAGCAGCTGCAGAAGAGTTATCCCGTCAAAGGGCTTTTCGGCAAACTGGGGCAGAATCTCGCCCACAGGCGTACTCAGCCTGATATATCCGTCCTCCACCAGCTGCATTATGGCAGTTGCTGTGAAGGTCTTGGTGATAGAAGCGATACCGAAAACAGTATCGGGCTGCATAGGCATATCCAGCCCCATGCCGTTATTTCTACCCAGCGCACCGTGAGCGATGACCTTCCCCTTGTGAGAAATGCAGTAGCTCACCCCATGGATAAGCCTCCTGTCTATCATCTCACCCAAGCGCTTGTTGAGCATTTCTATTCTGCTCTCATCGAAGCCTGTTTCGATAGGCTTGCAGTCGATTTTTCCCTGAATTACGTTCATAATATTTCCTCCCATATTCTTGATGTGATAGCTTTTGCGTCGTTAGGTTACTATGTCCCCCTTTTCTATAAAAAAAGGTACATTTCACTAAAGAAATGTACCTTTTGCAGACAATATCCTACAATACACCCACAGGAGCTATATCATACCAGCAGGCAAAGGCTCATTTCCCGTAACGAAATCAACTATTCTGAACATCTGCCCGCCCCCTTTTCTGAATGATGAAGTAATTATAGCATAATTTCTCAGCCATGTCAAGCCCTTCCGGAAATTTTTTCACAGCTAAGCTTTCTGTTCTGTTGAAGTAACGGGGACAATATTATATTCGCCTATATCTATCAGTTTACGATCAATGGCCGTCATCAGACGACTAAACATACTCTTGCAATCCTCAGATTCAGGCTCATCCAGTACATTGCCTGCTTTTTGTCCAAGGGTATCGATGAGCTCATATAGCTTTTTTACATCAAAAATATTTATATCGAACTTGAGGTTGTTACGTTTATTCATCAGCTGTCCCGGTTGTTTTCCGAGCTGAAAATCTCCATAGGGTATGAGACCTCCATTTATCACGATTCCTTCAATGGTGAAGAAATACTGTTCCTTTTGATTTTTCATCACAGCCACGGTAACATTAAGATCAATATTTTTCTGACGACTAACAGCATTTTTAAATTCATCGGTCCCCATGTAAATAAAGGTGTGATCATCATCACATTTCGCAATTATTTTAGTGGCATCTTTTTTGATGATGCTAAGCATTTCTTCACGAAGATGGCTGAGCTTCACCTTCTTTTCATGGCGGTATTCAAGAACCTTATCCGCAATATCATCACTCAGCACCTTCTCCGAGACATCTACTCTGTAAAGTCCCTTTTCGTTGCAGAAGGATATCAGCCTTATCCTGTCTGATTCTATCTTTGAAAGGGAGTCAAACCCTTTAAATCTGTTGTTAAGCTCTTTGCCGAGAGAGTAAAAGGCAATTCGGGTCAGTTTATAGAAGGTGACAGTGTTTTTTGAAGAAAAATGGTTGCTTTTTTCAAACTCCTCAAACAGCTGTTTATTTTTTTGTATCGCAATTCTCAGCTTGTCCTCAAAGATATTAATCTCGCCAAGCTCAAGCAGTCCCTTCACCTCAGCTATAAGCTCTGTCAGAAGGCACTTTGCCTCCTTATATGCATCTGATTTCAGATTAACTACAAAGCTCCACCTTTTCTCATACCTGATATATATTCGTTTAATCACATATAAATACTCCTTAGCCAGAGTTGACCTGAGAGACGATATCTTTTTATCACAAAGCATCTCATACGACTCTATGCTGTATTCCTTCTGTGGCATAGGAAGTAGCTCCATATCAGGAACAAGTCTTTCCAGATAATTATACTCTTTTTGTATGTAGTTATTCTCATGTCCAATCTCAAGTGCTATCATGCAATAAAGACCGCCAAGTAGCTTTGCATTAACGTCCAGATTGTACCCCTCATTTACGAGCTCCTTCAGCAGTCTGCATGCATTTGTATTATCCTTTATCTTCATGTACTCAAAAGCACACAGCTAAAGAGCATCCATTGAGCGTCCGGACTTTTTTTCAGCGGTGAGCAGAAGCTCTTTCTGCTTCAGCTTTTCATCATCGGGCAAAAGGTCATAATATTCAAGTGCGCATGAGACTGCAATATGGTCCTCTCTGAAAAGGTCATTTTCCTTAACAAAATCCATATATTTCTTGTAGTAATTTATTGCACATTTCTTATAGCTTTGGTCATTTGTACTGCTGAAGGAAAGGTTTGCAGCATTGCCAAGATAGTACCAAAAGGGAGGATACGCCTCAAACTCCTCCTTCATTATCAGCATGCGTTCATATCTTCTGACAGGGTCCTCGTCCATAAGAACAGTATTATATCTGTCTATCTGACGGGAAGTAAGGCGGAGAATGTCATCATATTCATATCTTGCCGATAATCGCCATGCTGTATCAAACAATTCTCTCTGGAGACCACTCAGCTGGAAATTGTTCGAGGTTAAGATTGTTGAGTATGGTTTCATACTCAAGCTCCATGAAATTGAGGTCATTATATTTAACTATCTGAGCTACCGACACAGTAATAATATTAAGAGCATAAACCGCTTTTATCTTTTCAGCGTCAGTTTTAGGAGCCGCTCCCTTTTCAGCAGCTGTTTTCTCAGATAGTGACATATAAGCTTGCATAGGAAAAATGGTCGTAATCATGTGCATATCCTTCGGGCTGAGCTTCCGAGGTATTATAAGTCTCAGACACTTTTTTCAAAGTAGTAAACTCATCCTGAACAGTTTTTATCCTTCTGGAGCCACCCCATTTTGTAGTCTCAATAATATCATCCTTATCAGCCTGCAGATAGGCAGGAGTTGATGTGCAAGCTGCAATATGAGCCTCTCTTTTCCCCGGCCGCCACAGCTCAACATTGTAATCGCCAAGTAAAATAAGGAAAAGCTGTCAAATTCGACACGAACACTCCACTAAAATAACTGCTTAATATAACACATACCCGACCATAAGCTTATCATGATCTACAGCCAAAGCAGCTTCAATTGACAAATAATTCATTGGCTTTGTATGGTTGCTGTAGCGGTTAAAAGCTTTTATCGGTTTAGATGAATCTGAAATATCATAAACTGCCGAAAAAGTATGGATAGGCAAATACATGACAGCGCCAATTAAAGGCCACCTATATGAAATAATACCCGACCTGCCGGTTTTCAGCGCTTCATCAACTGCAGCGCATGAATGAACTATCTCATATGAAGCATTATATGCATCAAGACAATATGCTATCTTAAGTGGGTCGCTTCCAAAGCAGCCTGCAATTATCGGAAGTCCTTTAGTATACAAGGTCGCATTAAGTTCAAATTCAAAAGCAAGCTTAAAAAAGTCAACCTCCTTCCCTGCCAGTGTCAGAGCATTATATGTGGCAATAATTTCACAGCTTACATTTTTCATTGATGCATTATGAAATTTCAGCTTTGGGAAATTACCGCCGCTTTGATTAATAAGCATTTCTTTGCCATTATAAGCTGTAATATTATCTTTACCAAGTCCCAAAGCCACATTTTTCTCATATCTTTTAAAAGCCTTCTCAAGCCTTGCATTTTCATTCGCTTCTTCAAATCTTGTCCAGGCAGAAGATGAAGCCAGCTTTTGAAAGGGTGTTTTACAAACCAATCAACTCTCTCCTTTTTCTGTTTTATGCGTTACTTTTGCAAATACATCCACCTCAGTTAATTTCAATTAACTGTTTATCTCCGTCAAAATTATCATTTATCAGGCGCCTTTCGCCAGATTTTCTATATTATACCATAATTATTCCAATTATGCAAATAGCTCCCCGGCGGTGTCTTTGTAATATTCTGCCTGAGCCGCCCAGAGGGACTTGTACACTCCGCCCTTTTGGATAAGCTCATTGTTATTGCCCCGCTCTGCGATACGACCGTCCTCCATAACGGTTATCTCATCGCAGAAACGGCAGGAGGACAATCGGTGGGAAATGTAGATAGCCGTTCTTGTTCCCACGATACCGTTGAATTTGGTGTAAATATCGTGTTCAGAAATGGGGTCAAGGGCGGCTGTGGGTTCGTCGAGGACAATGAACGGTGAGCCCTTGTAAATTGCCCTCGCAAGACAGAGCTTCTGGGCTTCTCCGCCGGAAGTCTCTACGCCCTGTTCATCAAAATCCTTGTAAAGATAGGTCTCAATGCCCTTATCCATTGTTTCAAGACGCTCGCCCAATCCTGCACGGATAACACAGTCGGTCACACGCTCGCTGTCGTAATCGGTATCGGCGGCAACATTTTCCGCAAGGCAAAACGAAAACAGCTTGCTGTCCTGAAACACCACCGAGAACAGCGCCATATATTCCTCGTACTTGTACTTTTTTATGTTGATACCGTTGAGGATAATTTCTCCCTCGGTGGGATCATACAAACGACAGAGCAGCTTCACCAGCGTGGATTTCCCGCAGCCGTTCTTGCCCACAAGTGCCATTTTCTCGCCGATACGCCATTTCAGATTTATGTCCTTCAACACATATTCCTCGCTGTCGGGATATTTGAAATATACGTGCTTGAACTCAAACTCGTACTCGTTGTCGTCGCGCTTTTCTGTGGGGATAGTACCCTTGTATTTTTCGTCGGGAATCTATTTAAGAAAGCCTTGACTTATCCTGCAAAAGAGCTGCGCTCACCTTATGTGAGACGCAGCTCCTGATTTTTATCTGAATAAAGTGCATTTGCCGCTTTCACGGTAATATGCTATCAGCTTTTCGATTTTTTCTCTTGTACAGCCGAGATTTTCCGCAAGGCAGTCTATGCAGAAAAATTCCTCAGCTCCCCTGAAAACAAGCTTCCTGTATATTGAGATATCATCATCAAAAAGCGGAGCACCGCACTTTTTGCATGTCTTATAATTTGCCATTACACTCTTACGACCTTTGCTCTGAACATCATGCAATCGTGTGACGGTATCTCAACACAAAGGCGTTCTGTATATGTTCCCTTTATTTCGTGAGCATTGCAGTCATATATCTCCATTCCTCTGCCTGATGAATATGGCAGACCAATATCATAGAACTGCAGCGACATTTCATTTGTCTTGTCGCCGAAATTAAACATACCTATGGCGTATTCGCCGCTGCTCAGAGGCTTTATGAGTGCAAACACATTTTCGGGATTGTTCCACTGCTTTATGCAGTATGGACCTCGGCATTCGATATCCTGATTTATGGCGATGATATCCTTGTTGGTAAGTATCTCCTTTGTCGCATCGGACATTTTTCTTATATCGCAGCCTATCATAAGAGGGCTGTTCATAATTGCCCACAGAGCAAAATGTGTCTTATATTCGGTATCGGTGCAGCCTCCAACAACATCTGCTATCCACTCATTGTCGCTGTTCCCGTGCATACCGACAACAAGCATATCCATATCATTGTGGCAGTAAACTCCGCCGAAGCATTCTCTGCCTATCTGAGAAAGGGCAATGCGCTTTACCGACTCCCAGTTATCCTGAATATCGCCTGTGGAGCGGAAAAGATTTGCCCCTGACTCTCTTATCCAGCTGTGAACATCATCATTTCCCCAGTTGCATGCAGAAAAAACTATGTCACGTCCGCAGTTTCTGAGAGCCATTCCCATTCGCTTATAAAGATTTTCACCCTTTGCGGCTTCGGGCTTGTAGCAATAGTCATACTTGAGATAGTCAACGCCCCATTCTGCAAAGGTCTCGGCATCTTCAAATTCGTGCTCAAAGCTGCCGGGATAGCCTGCACAGGTGTGTGTTCCCGCACAGGAATACATACCGAATTTCAGTCCCTTTAAATGAACATAATCCGCAACAGGCTTTATGCCGTCGGGGAATTTCTCGCGGTCGGGAACAAGCCTGCCGTTCACACGCTGCTTTTCACTCCAGCAGTCGTCTATGACAATATACTCATAGCCTGCTTTTGCAAGACCTGTTTCAACCATTTTGTCTGCACTTGACATAATAAGCTCAGCATTTATATTCCAACTGAATGTGTTCCACGAGTTCCAGCCCATAGGAGGAGTGTGGCAGAGTGGTGTTTTGTTTTCCATTTTTATTTCCTTTCTGATCCAAATAATTCCTTCATAAGTAGTAGTTACCTTTCTGCCGAACAGTTTTTTACTGAAAAACCATTCTGAAAAGGTTATACAGATGCGGAGTAACGCTGCTGTGATCGTGTCCCGTCTGTGACATTGAATGCCAGATAAATTCATCTCCGTTATTTGAAAATATCAACTTGTATTTTAAAGGATTTGCACCTACAACTCCGTCATTCTGTGCCGCACTTATAAGCAGCAGCTCAGGCTTGTTATCTCCGAAGGTAAGCTGATCTTCTTCAAGCATGGACGGTTCACCTGTGCCCTTTGTAAGACCCGGAGCGGCACATACAGAGCCAACATATCCGAATCTGTCAGGCTGAGAAACACCGATGAAAAGTGACTCTCTTCCGCCCATGGAAAAGCCTGTTATGGCTGTGTTTTCTCTGCCTGTCGCCACGGAGAAATTCTCCTCGATAAAGGGCATAAGGTCGGTCAGCAGATCGTTTATGAAATTATCGTAGCTTAGTGTGTTCTGAGTGTCCATTCCCGTACAGTAGGGCATATCCTTGTTGCAGAAAATGTACGGACAAACAACGATCATTTCCTTTGCATCACCGTCAGCAACAAGATTTGTGAGCATCGTGCTTATATGAACAATATCTCTCGCCATCCAGTCCTCATTGTCGTAATATCCATGAAGTATATACAGTACAGGATATTTCTTATCTTCCGAATAATTTGTCGGAAGAAGCACGTTTACAGGCGTATCACGCTCTGCTGTCCGAGAATAATATGTGAATTTCTCAAATTCGGGATATTTTACTCCCTCGCGGTTTTCCAATATTTCCTCAGGAGGCATTTCAACAAGCTTTTCCAAACAAATTTCCATATATGATACCTCCGATCCTGTTGTTACGGTTTCAGCGGTGGTTATTGTGGCATGTGCTGTTGTTACAGGCTGAGTTTCGGCTTCTGCGGGCGATGAAGCTGTGCAGGCTGAAAAGGCAAAAACGGACAGTATTGAGATTATGATAGCATTTGGTGACCTTTTCATTATTATGATCCTTCCTTTCCTATTCAAATAACTCCTTCGGAAGCTCATCTCTTGTGATAATCACTTCGCTGTTATAAACCTTTTCCATCATATCGAATGATGTGTATTTGTCGGAAAGATGCGTTGTACCCATCAGCACGATGTAATCCCAGTTCCAAACCGCAAACCAGAGCCAGTATGCGTTATCTCTTACAATAAGCTCGGGATCGGGCATTGTTGCACATTCACTCATTGTAACAAGCTTGCCATTCGCTGCCCAGCCCGATACCTCGGCAAATGTGGAAGGACTTGCACCGTAATCGTGAGCAGCGTTGTATATATCAATAGCACAGATGTCGCAATATTCATCTCCCGGATACCAGTCTGCCGCCTGTGCATTCCACACCCAGATAAGATTGTCGAGCTCATGATAATCGGTCATTCTTCTGTACATAAGCTTCCAGAGCCACTTGTAATTCTCAGCTCCCGATGCACCCCACCAGAACCATCCGCCGCTTGCCTCGTGGAGAGGACGCCACATTACTGTTACATTTTCATCCTCCATACGCTGCATAAGTGCTGATATGTTATCAATATCCTTGATTATCCAGTACGCTTCCTCGCTTATCTTTCCATTGTCATATAGTGTCTGGATCTCATCGTCTGAAAGCTCTGCAAGGTCAATATCGGTAACTGCATTTTCCAGTCTGAATGATGTCTTATCAGTGTAAAACTGAGCTTCGTGACAGGGAGCGTGCCAGTGCCAGTCAAATGCAACCAGACCACCGTCTTTGTCCCACTGTATCGCAAGATCAACGTCCTTCGCTTCGGGATTTCCCTTGCAGTTGTTTATTGAATCGAAAATAAAATCAAATGTGCGGACAGCGGGGTATTTTCCGTAGCCCTTATAGATCGCATCTGTTTCGGTATTTGTTCCGTAATTTGTGCACTGTCCCGAAAGAGTTCTTTTACCGTAAATCGCTTTGAGATACTGATAGATGTTCTGACTTTTTAAATTTGCATAAGGATTGCAAAGTGTA
>CAMEYZ010000030.1 GCA_945947715.1 uncultured Clostridia bacterium
CAGGCTGGCTGCGGCACACAAAAACGTACCGCTTAATGCTGCTCGGTTCCCCGCCTGACATGGTTCACGGTGTTCTGTTGCACAGGGCCCGCACACCTATATATCGGAATTGCTATCCCCCGACAAAAGCTGATTACATCAGCGATGTCTTATAACAAAATTATTATACCACAGAGCATCATAAATTGCAAGGATATTTTAATTCTTTGTTAATTTTATATAATTTTCTTATTTCAAAATTGTGCATTTCAACAGCGCGTTTTCGTCCCATTTCCCTTAAGAAAGCTAAGATTTTCCTGCAATTTTTTTAGAGCTTTGTCGTATTTTTTTGAATAAATTGTACAAAATAGCTTTGAGCGTAAAACATATTGCTTAAAAATTGTACAAAGTGCCAAATATTGAAAAATAGGGAAAAAAATTTCTAAAACCACTTGTAATTTTCGGGCGGTTGAGTTATAATAACAGTGAGGGATTTTATAGGTAAGACCCCACGGAAAGGAGTGCTGATATGAATAACGAACAGACTATGACCTTTTCTGTATGCGAGGATAAGGACGCGGAAATGAAGCAGAATCTTACCGTTATCTATGAGGCGCTGCGCGAAAAGGGCTACAACCCCGTTAATCAGATCGTGGGCTATATCCTCTCCGAGGACCCGACCTATATCACTACCTACAACAACGCAAGAAGTCTTATCCGCCACATCGACCGCGACGAGCTTCTTCAGGCTCTCGTCAAGTCGTACCTGAACGTTTGAGCATCATTTTGTATATTCTGCATAATTTTACTTGTGCTGTAATATAATATATTGTTGATGAGGCTCTTTTTCCTCTGATATTTTTCCCCCGCGCGGAGAAAATATTATTGTGCATTCCGCACAGTAAGGAGGAAATTTATGAATGAGGCTGAGATTTGATTTTCTTAGAGCCGCGGTCATCGCCGCTGCTTTGTTTGCGGTACCGTATATTTCCACCTCCGCTGAGGATTTCTCTTTGCTGGACTCTTCCTGCATCGGATACGGTCAGGGACGCGACTGCAATGACGAGAACATTCCCTATGGAGCTGCCGATTTCAATTCAAGGTACGGAAAATACGACGCCTATGCTTACGATGAAAACAGCAAATGCATCACACTGACCTTCGATCAAGGCTATGAAAATGGCTATACCTCGCAGATTCTTGACACTCTTAAGGAAAAGAACGTGAAAGCTGTGTTTTTCCTGACAGGAGATTATGCTAAGAAGGAGCAGGAGCTGGTAAAGCGAATGATCGACGAAGGGCATGTGATTGGCAATCACGGAATGAAGCATGCTTCTCTTCCGAAGCTTTCATATGATGAAGCAGTGAACGAGATATCCTCGCTGCATGATTATGTGAAGGACACCTACGGCTACGAGATGACGCTATTCCGACCCCCATGCGGTGAATATTCCGAGCGCTCTCTTGCGATTGCGCAGTCCTTAGGATACAGAACGTTGCTTTGGAGCTTTGCGTACTGCGACTGGGACATAAACGCACAGCCCGACTGCACCGAGGCCCTTGAGCGGGTATCATCGGCGGGACACTGCGGAGCAATATACCTCCTGCACAGCGTTTCTGCGACAAACTGCGAGATACTCCCCGAGGTCATCGATTCTCTGAGAGCACAAGGCTACGAGTTTTCACTGCCCTTTAACACGTCAATATCTTAATTTTTGGCTTTGCTGAAAGTTATGATTTCAATGTTTTGCTGATGCAGACAGCAAAACCCTATACAGCACGGCTGCCGTGCCTCCTTGTTTCTTTTGATTTAGCGGACTGACACTAATCAGTCCGCGATTTTTTTACCCTCCCGCCGTCCCTTTTTATTTTTCTTAGCTTCTTTTATTCGGGGGAGAGTAACAATTACTAATCAGCCAAAACAGAACCGATGAAACAAAAATAAATCCCGCAAAACATAGATTTAACATTAAAGCTCTTTCAAATTTAACATAAGCAGAGTATTATGATATTGTGAGTAAATGTACGAAAAGGGGAAATAGATATGGAAACAAAACAATTATCCACTACATTGCTGATAGGGATAGCTTTGATAACTGTGGGAGTGCTGGCGTTCGTTTCCTGCTTTACTGTGCTGTTTTCTTATAAAAAGACGGACGCTTGCGTTACTTCCTGCGAAAGACATGAGGATTATGACAGCGAAGGAAATACTACTGTTGAGTATTATATAAATGCGGATTATTCCGTGGACGGTGAGACCTTTTCTGCTTTTACTAAAACGTCTAAGTATCATTCTGTCGGCGAAATGCTGCCACTTTATTATCATAAATTCAATCCCGCTGTGTATAAATTTGAACATCTTATCAATATGCGGATAATCACAGGCTTTATTTTTGCAGCTGTCGGAACGGCGATAACTATCGCTCACCTCTTTACGGGTTTCGAAATAGAATTTACCTCCGAAGACTGATCTGCACCCCCGGAAAGGATGAACCGAGCTGAATTTTACTTTCTTTGGGATACTGGTTTTTGCGGGGATTTTCCTGTCGGTAAAAAAGCGGCTGTCAGGCAGAATCGAACCGGACAGCTTATCTGAGGAAAAATAAAAATCGGGAACGAAATGCACTCGTTCCCGATATTTTTTTGATGATGTTTACGGAAGAAGTCTGTTTAAATCTCTGGGGAACATCGACGCCTGTCTGATGTTCTGGAGCCCTAACAGCTTCATTACAAGTCGTTCAAGTCCGATTCCAAGTCCGCCGTGGGGAGGAAGTCCGTACTTGTGCGCCTGGAGATAGAACTCGAAATCCTTCGGGTCAAGTCCCTGGGCACGCATCTTTTCAAGCTGCTCCTCGTAGTCGTGGATACGCTGTCCGCCTGTGGTGATCTCCAGGCCGCGGAAAAGCAGGTCGAACTTGCAGGCTGTTCTGGGGTCCTCCTTGTCGTTCATCGCATAGAACGGAGGCTTCGACGACGGGAAGTTTGTTACGAAAATGAACTCCGTACCGTACTCCTTCTTTGCATAGTCGCAGAGGAATACCTCGTCCTCGGGCTCAAGGTCGAACTTATTCTTTGCCTTGCTGCCTCTGATAAGAGTAACTGCGTCCTCGAACTTTATAGCGGGAATCTCCGTCACCTCGGGGATATCTGCACCCAGCATATTTATCTCGTGAGCATAGTTTTCCTTAAGATAATTCATCATGTAACGGAGCATCGCTGTTTCCATGTCCATTACATCGTACATGTCGTTGATATACGCCATTTCAAAGTCAAGTCCGATATACTCGTTCAGATGACGGGAAGTGGAGTGCTTCTCTGCACGGTACACGGGAGCTATCTCGAAAACTCTGTCAAAAAATGCAACGGCAGTCTGCTTATAGAACTGAGGCGACTGGTTTAAGAAGGCTTCCTTCTCGAAGTATTCCAGACGGAAAATGTTAGCTCCGCCCTCTGCACCCTGAGCTACTATCTTAGGAGTGTGTATCTCGGTGAAGTCGTTCTCCAGCATGAATTTTCTGAAGGCCTCGGCAACACCCTCCTGGAACTTGAACACAGCCTTTTCCTTAGGATTGCGGAGTGCTACGCTTCTGTTGTCCAGATTGATATCCAAACCACAGCCAAGTGAACGCTGGGATACCTTAAGAGGATACTCCGCAGCAGGCTTTGATATCACCTTGATAGAGGTCAGGTGAATCTCCAGTCCATTATAGGCTCTGTCCTCCTTCTTTACGATGCCGCTTACTGTTACATAGCAGCCTTCCTTTACCTCGTCGAGAGTATCCGAGCAGTTCTTCTCGTCGTACACCGACTGGATAAGATAGCGTGCTGTGCGCAGAATGACAAACGCAAAGCCGCCCATTTTCTTTACCTTATGAACACAGGCGGAAAACTCCACACTACTGTCCGCTGCCGCAAGTGCTTTTTCGGGAGTGATCTCCGTGAGAACGGTGCTGCCGCTGACTTTTCTCATATATAATAACTTCCTTTCATTATGGGATATTCCCACACAGGCAATAGCCTTTTTTTCACAAATATATATTTTATTATATCATAGTCATGCGGTTTTGTCAACGGTCAATTTATGAATTGCCGCTGTTTGGCTCGGTTTGTGCAAATCATACATATAATCCACGTGGTTTTGTCCTTTTTTGCAAAAAATTCTGAAATCTGTTGCAAAAAAATACAGCCTATGTTATAATAAAGTATAGGCAGAGCTCTGCCGAATGATCATCATCAGCTTCCCGAGGCTTCACCTTCGGGGAAAAGGAGTTAACAGCATGAAGTCCATAGCTAAACGTATTTCTGTTTCAACAATTATTAATGTGGCTGTTTCTATTAATATTCTGTGTGTGATAGTGATCTTACTGAATTATCAGAATTCTATCAAAATGGTGCAGAATGATATGACTCAGCTTGTATATTCCGCTGCGGGACGCACTCAGTGGGAAATAGAATCCTTCCGCAATGTGGCCGTGGAGGCAGGCCGAAACTCTATCCTCACCAGCAAGGCTGTCCCTAACGAGACAAGATCGGCTTACCTTGAAAGCATCGTCCAGAGCCACGGATATCAGAGAGGTAATTTTATCACCAACGACGGCAGCGGCC
This sequence comes from uncultured Clostridia bacterium, assembly GCA_945947715.1. GTDB lineage: Bacteria > Bacillota > Clostridia > Oscillospirales > Ruminococcaceae > RGIG4694. The sequence goes on from CAMEYZ010000030.1 coordinate 4,585, forward strand.
TCGACGGCAACGATTACTCCGACAGAGAGTATTTTAAGCAGGCTATGCAGGGCAATCCCACCGTATCAGAGCCCCTCATTTCCAAGGTGACCGGAAAGTCTACCGTTATCGTGGCGGCTCCTGTCAGAAACGGCGGTACAGCTAACGGTCAGCCTATCGGCTGCGTTTATTTCGTTCCCGATGAGGAGTTTTTAAACGATATCGTACGCAGCATTGAGTTTAGCGATATGGGCTATGCTTACATAATCGACAGCGATGGCTGCACTATCGCAAGTGTCGATTCCCAGAAGGTCCTCGACGACGAGAATATCCAGCGTATGGCAGAAACAGACCCCTCCTACGCTTCACAGGCTGAAATGCACGCCCGTATGGAGGACGGCGAGACAGGCTTTGCTCGCTGCGAGATCGAGGGTGTTGAATACTATGCAGCATACGCTCCTATCGAAAATACCAACGGCTGGTCACTGGCTCTGGTGGTCCCTCGCGATGAGATAATGCTCGATACTACTCTCACTCTGGTAAAGGCTCTCGTTGTTATGCTGGTGCTCATTGTGATATCCGCCTTTACGGCTTATGCTATTGGCAAAAATATAGGCGAGCCTATAAGAAAGGTCACCGAGAGGATAGACTCCCTCTCCGAGGGCGATCTTTCCAGCGAGGTCACTATCATCAAGGGCGAGGACGAGGTCGCAAGACTTTCTCATACAACAGCTAAGCTCACCGATTCTCTTAATACCATGATTGGCGATGTGCACCGTATCCTTTCGGCTATGTCCGCTGGGGATTTCAACGTGGATACCGCACAGAACGAAAGAGCTTACATCGGCGATTTCAGCGGTCTTATCGAATCTATCCGCAATATCAACCACACCCTTAGCAATACCATGTATACCATTAATCAGTCCGCCTTCCAGGTGTCAAGCGGCTCCGATCAGGTGTCCATGGGCGCTCAGTCACTGGCTCAGGGCGCCGCAGAACAGGCTTCCTCTATCGAGGAGCTGGCGGCTACTATACACACTATCTCCGAACAGGTTAAGCAGAACAGCAAAAACTGCGAAAACGGCAAGCAGCTCGTTGAGGAAGCAGGTATGTTCTTCGCAGAGGCTAACGACCGCATGGACGACCTTACTACAGCAATGACTCAGATAGGCGAGTCCTCCGACGAGATAGGCAAAATCATCAAGACTATCGAGGATATTGCCTTCCAGACTAATATACTTGCTCTGAATGCTGCTGTTGAGGCCGCAAGGGCTGGCGAGGCTGGAAAGGGCTTCGCTGTGGTTGCGGACGAGGTTAGAAATCTTGCTTCTAAATCCGCAGATGCGGCTCAGAATACTACCGCTCTTATCGAACACTCCATGGAAGCAGTCCGCCGTGGAACTGGCGTTACCAAGGACGTTGTGGCGGTTGTTCGCAGAGTCGAGGGAAATGCAATGCGGGTCAAGGATATCGTGGACGAGATCGCAGATGCAAGCGTTTCTCAGATAGATATGATAGAACAGATATCCGTGGGCATCGACCAGATTTCCTCGGTAGTTCAGTCCAATACCGCGACCTCCGAACAGAGCGCGGCTGCCTCCGAAGAGCTCTCCGGTCAGGCAGACAGCTTAAAGAGCCTTATCGGCAGATTCAAGCTTAAAAAGTAACATTATCAGCGAAGATATGAGAAACGGATAAGATGATATCCTATCCGTTTCTTTTATTTAATTTTTATGGCGGTGATCTATTTTTGGAATTTTTTGAAAAGGTAAACGAATGGATAATCAAATTTGATAACTGGCTCTGGGGTATCCCGCTTATCCTGCTCATTCTCGGCTGCGGGGTCATGCTTACTGTCAGGCTTCGGGGAATACAATTTCGAAAGCTCGGCACTGCTCTGAAATACATGATACAAAACGAGGAGGAGACCGAGGGCGACGTTACCAGCTTCGGTGCCCTCTGCATCGCGCTTTCTGCTACTATCGGCACAGGCAATATCGTCGGAGTTGCTACCGCTATTGCAGCTGGCGGACCTGGTGCGCTGTTTTGGATGGAGATAGCTGCTCTGCTGGGAATGGCTACGAAATATACCGAGGGCCTTCTGGCAGTTAAATACCGCGTTTTCGACAGCGAGGGCCATGCCCTGGGCGGTCCCTTCTACTACATCGAAAACGGAATGGGCGGAAAATGGAAATGGCTCGCTAAGGCATTTGCTGTTTTCGGAGTTCTGGCCGGACTGCTGGGCATAGGCACTATCACCCAGATAAACGGAATCACTTCTGCGGCAAACAACTTCTTTTCTGACTTCTCGGACAAAACTATCACCGTTTTAGAGCACGATTACACCATTGTTACTGTTATCGCAGGACTTATCGTCACACTCTGCGCAGCGCTGGTCATCATCGGCGGCATCAAGCAGATAACCAAGGTATCAGAAGTGGTGGTGCCTTTTATGGCGATAGCTTATGTGCTGTGCGTGCTCATTATCATCATCACCAATATCAGTAAGGTCCCCGGAGCTATTGTCGAAATCGTACAGAGCGCCTTCGGAATGAGGGCTATCGGCGGCGGTGCACTGGGCACGATGCTCATTGCAATGCAGAAGGGCATCTCTCGCGGAATTTTCTCCAACGAAGCAGGTCTCGGCTCGGCACCTATCGCAGCAGCTGCGGCTCAAACGAAAAATCCCATGCGGCAGGGCCTCGTTACCATGACGGGCACCTTTATCGACACTATCTGCATCTGCACAATGACTGGCCTTGCAATAGTCATTTCCGGCGCATGGAGCGACCCCTCCCTTGAGGGCGTGGAGATTACTACTGCAGCATTTGGCAGCGGACTTCCCTTCCCTGAAAAGGTGTCGTCCTTTATACTGATGATATGTCTGGTATTTTTCGCATTCACGACTATTCTGGGCTGGAGCTACTATTCGGAGCGCTGCCTCGCCTATCTGACCGGCAGCAAGCCCATAGTCACGAAGATATACAGGATAATTTACATAGCAGCGATATTCATCGGCCCCTATCTGACAGTTGAGGCGGTCTGGAACATTGCGGATATTTTCAACGGCCTCATGGCGATACCGAACATCATCGCACTAATAGCCCTATCGGGAGTTGCTGAGAAGGAAACTTTGAAAATCCCGCCCACAGCCTCCCCAAATAAAGTCGAATCAAAAGCTTAACAGTGAACAAAGCGCCGACCCTCCTGGTGTCGGCGCCAATTTTTTACTAAATGGAGCACTGGTAACCGATGTCACAAGAGCGGGGCAAAAGTTAGGGTTGAGGGAAGAGAGGGTGTGGGGGCTGCCCGCAGGCTATCAAACCGTAAAGGGGAAGAAAAGCGGCGCTACACTAAAAGTAAATCTTTCGATGAGGGTCTGAGTAAGCCGCTTGTCTTCCCCTGGAGGTGTCTCCCCCACATGCGTGGTTGCGACTAACGCAGTTAGTCAGCCGAATTAGCCGTGAACGACTTGCAATTACTTTCATATCAAAAACTCACTGCTCTTATTCAACTACATTTTGATTTACAAAAAAGAAGAATTTAGTTTTTGGCATAAAAGTAGCTGTTACTCCCTTCGGGGCTATTATATGTTTTCATCGGAAGATTGCATCTTCCGACGCGTGCGAGAGGGACACCTCCGGGGGAAAGACAAGCGGCTCATACGAACTGTCAACGAAAGATTTTGTTTGAGTGGGTCGCCGCTTTTCTCTCCCCCTACTGTTTCCCTCTCGCGCTCACCCTTCCCTCGCCCTCTCTCTTTTGCCCTGCTCTTGTGACATCGGTTACCAGTGCTCCATTTAGTAAAAATTTGGCTCCGACACCAGAGGGTCGGAGCTTTGTTCGTTTCTTTGGGTAAATGAGTTGATGCTATTTGGGACGGGATTTAACTGCTATTGAATAGGGCTGCTACTGCTAATCTTACTGCAACGGCAAATATCAACATAAGTCGGCTACCGTCCCATGTGGTAACATAGCCGCAGCCGTTTTCTCTGTGAAAGTCATAGTAGCTCCCCTTGGGCTCGGCAAGCTCTGACAGCACCGACATTATCGTCCCACCGTGGACAACATACGCTATTACGTATTTCTCACCAAAGCCACTCACTGTCCGCAGAAACCCTTCGGTACAGCGCTTCCGAAAATCGGCGGGAGCTTCTCCGTTGGGGAAGCAGCCCTCTCCGCCGCTGTCTATCCACTGCTGATAGGCGGCGTTTCCGTTAAGCTCCGAGTAGTTTTTTCCCTCGAAATCGCCGAAATCACACTCCCGCAGCTCATCACAGATGAGGGGCTCACAGCCGGGATATATTATCCGAGCAGTTTCAATGCACCGCCTCATGGGACTTGTCACCACAATATCCCCGGGCGGATATTTTTTCCGGGCGATATTTTCTGCGCCCTTTTCGGACAGGGGCTCGTCCGTTCTGCCGATATAGCGCTTTTCGGCATTGCCCGCTGTCATGCCATGGCGTATGAATATTATCCTCACAGGCTCTCTCCCTTAAGAAGCTGCGGTATTCCGCAGGTCATGCGTATCACTATTTCTGCCCGCTCTGAAAGGTAACAGCCCGTCTGTCCTGCAAGCTCCCGTCTGCGGCGCTCTTCCCTATCAAGGGGGATTATCCCGCTGCCTATTTCCGTCATTATGATGATGACTCCGGGATTTTCCGCCAGGACAGCCTTCGCTGCACTTATGGCATTTTCTCCGTTTTCGTACACGAATTTCTCAAAGCAGTCAATGCATTTCGCAGCGGACAATCTCTGCATATCATCGCCCGAAACAATATCATTTTCATCAAGTCCATAACGCTTTTTCGCATATTCACGCTTGCCCTGATATGCTCCTCCCACTATCAGTATCACAGTATCACTCCCGTTAATATTTTTCCTGCCCCAATAACAGCTCCCGCTGCTATCAGCTCGAAAAGCTGCAGAAAATAGCCCTCCGTATCACCCGTTATGCCGCCGAAACGCTTCAGCGAGGTCTGACGATAATACAAAAACACAATGAGCCCGAAAAGTATCGCAGCAGCTCCGTCGATGCCGCCGCAAATTATCATCGCCGCTGAGCTTGCTAACAGATATACTACCTCCGAAGCAATAGTCGCCTTTCTTTGTGCAGGCTCGGTGAAGCTCGCAAGACTGCCATTTCCACGGGCATTGGGCAGGGTTACCGCTGCAAGGGCACTCCATGCTCTGGACTGGACCGGTATCAGCGAAATAATGAGCATGTCCCCGAAGCCCGATATCTCCGAATATATCCCCGCCTGCAGCATCAGATAGATGCACAGCTTTATTACCGCAAAGGCTCCGATATGGTGGCCCTTCATTATCTCCAGCATTTTTTCCCTGCTCTGACAGCTTGCCAGTGCATCATTTACGTCGCAAAATCCGTCCAGGTGTATTCCTCCCGTTATCATCACCGGTATCGCCGTGCAGATGACCCCGAACAGCATTTTCCCCACTGAGAAAAGGTCCGCGATATGATACCACAGCATCAGCACCCCTCCGATAACTGCTCCTACCAGCGAAAAAAAACACAGCGCATACCGCCGGTTTTCCTCCTTCCACTCCACCGGCAGTCCATAGACCGCTTCTATCACAACATCCGCCATTTGGGCAAGTCCGCAGCTTATCCTTCCCATTTCCTCGATATAGCCCATAGTTTCCGCAGGGTATTCTATCCCGTCCGAGCCTACCTGACTTGTGACTGCGGCGAATATCTCCGCTTTTTTCCTGCCGGCTCCTTCGATACGTGGGAGCAGAGCATATAGTCAGTGGCGGCTCATAGGAGATAGCCTTTGCTGATGAAGCTATCTCAAGAAGCCTGTCTATGCAGATATTATCCTGTGCAAGCTGTCCCATGCGGTGGAGCTTCTCTCTGAGCTGTGCGGTCTCGTCGGCGGTGACAAGTCCCAGATGTCGGCTTTCAAACAGGATATCCGGACAATAGGGAAACCGTCCCAGATACTCGGTACCAAGCTCTGAACAGAGAGCTTTTGCCGTATCTGTCTGCGAATCGGGCAGACGATTGAAGATAAACCCCGCGATATTATTTGGACGAAATGTCAGAAAGCCCTTCATCACCGCGCCCATGGAAAGGCTCATGCCCGTGCCGATAACGACGATTTTTTCCTCATGGCTGATATCAGCTCCTTTGCCCGCTCAATTGAGATGCCCTGCTCCACGGGGCGCTTTATGATAATGAGCTTTACGCCGCATTTCCTGGCAGACCACACCTTTTCGGGAAAGCCTCCTGCCCGTCCGCCGTATTCGGTGGCAGTGCTCACATAGGCTTCGATTTTTTCCCCAGAGCAAAACTCTGCCAACGCGCGTCCCTTGGTGGTCCCGCCGAAAATCAGCAGCTTACTCATGCTTATATCCTCTTGGTGTTACTATTTTTCCGCCTATCGCCTTGGTCTCGCTGTTGCCCACTAAAACTGTGGTGAACATATCCACCGGCGTATCCCGCAGCTCGGACAATGTCAGTATACGGCTTTCCTCGCCTTCTCTGCCGATGTTTTTCACATAGCCGCAAACCGTCTTAGGAGACTTGTGCCGCAGCATGATATTGCAGGCCCGCGCCAGATAGTCTGCTCGCTTCTTCGAGGACGGATTATACAAAGCTATGGTAAAATCAGCCGCGGCGGCAATCGTCATACCATTTTCCGCGTGCTTTCTGATGATGATATGTCCTCCGCAGACGGCAGCACTTCGTTCGCAGACGTTATCCGCTCCCACTGTGCCCTGCTCATACTCGCTGTAAAAGCCCACTCTTCCGCCGTTTACTATTCGGGCGGCGATCTCCTTTGCCATGTCCATTTCGCAGATGTGAAGTCCATTTGCTGCCGCAAAGCTGTCCGGAGAGAATTTCCCGCCCGTGTCGGTGGCGGTGGTTATCACGGGGACTGCTCCGATGATTTCCCCGATTTTTCGGGTCAGCGCATTAGCTCCGCCGATATGCCCCGACAGCAGCGATACCGCAAATTTTCCCTGTTCGTCCAAGGCTATCACTCCAGGGTCGCAAAGCTTCGAACGGATATGGGGAGCTATCACCCTCACTGCCACTCCGCAGGCGCAGATGAAAATGAGCCCTTCATATTTTCCAAAGATATCCCCCACCAGCCCGCTTAAATCTTTAAATGGCACAGCATTTCCTCCGCAGTGCTTTTCAAAGGCGTAGCAGTCGCAGCCTTCAAGTCCCGCAGCTATCCTTTCGGAAAGTATAAGCCCGTTTTCAGTAAGTGAGATGACCGCTATCCTCATGGCTGCGCCTTTCTGTAGCCTGTTTCAAAGCTCCTGTCGTACAGCTTCGACAGGGAATAGTCATCGCCCAGAAAATCCCCCACGCAGATAAGAGCAGTCTTTGTTATGCCGTTTTCCACTGATGTTTCGTGGAGAGTCCCCACCGTGCAGCGGCAGACCTTCTCGTCCTCCCAGGTAGCCTTGTATACTATGGCTGCGGGGGTGTCGGGAGAATATCCGCCGCGGATAAGCTCGCCGGACAGCCTTTCGGTCATGCCCGCGCTTAAGAATATCACCATAGTAGCCCCATGTGCTGCAAGGGAGGCTATCCCTTCCCCTTCTGGCACAGCAGTCCGTCCTTCCATGCGTGTGATAATCACACTCTGGCTCACACCCGGCAGGGTATATTCCGCTTTCAGAGCAGCAGCCGCTCCGCAGAAGGAGCTCACTCCGGGACATACCTCATAGGCGATACCGAGACTGTCAAGAGCGTCCATCTGCTCGCGTATGGCCCCGTAAAGGCAGGGGTCCCCGGTGTGGAGCCGCACAGTATTTTTCCCCGCTGCTTCGGCGCCCTTCATCACCTCGATGACCTCTTCAAGGTTCATATATGCGCTGTTATGTATCTCACAGCCAGCCTTCGCGTTATCAAGCAGCTTCGGATTCACAAGGGAACCTGCATATATTATCACGTCCGCGCTCCGGATAAGCCTATCTCCGCGGACTGTGATAAGGTCCTCTGCGCCGCTGCCTGCGCCCACAAAATTTATCATTTATATTCCTCCGTTAGTCTTGCTATCAGTTCATCTGCCAATGAGGTTTTCCCGATAATTCCGTACTTATAGGAAAAGGTCACCGCTCCGATATCCATTTCGCCCTTTACCTTTGCTTTCAGATAATACTCTATCCTCTCCATGAGCACAGCCGCAGTTTGTTCTCTCATGTGAGCCTCGTCCAGCAGCTCCAGCCCAGCATCTACTGTGGCACACTCGGGGATTTTTTGAAGCACATCTATACTCACACCCGCAGTCACACCACAGCTCACAAGCACGTCCATTCTCCCGTCCGCCATGGACGAATGGGTGTTCATTATCCCCGCTCCCAGCTTTACCAGCTTGCCGATATGTCCGATGATAAGCAGCCCTTCAAAGCCCAGCTCCATGGCGATATCTATCCCGTCGCCGATAAAATTGCTGCACATCACACTTCTGTCCAGCATCAGCGGCATCACTTCCGCAAGGAAGCTTTTGCTATAGTTGCCGATAGTCATCAGAAGAGTTTTCTTCCCCTCAGCACGGCGCATTTTTTCCTCGGCGCGGATAGTGCCTATTACCGCAGAGCTGCTCATTGGCTCGACAATACCTGTGGTGCCGAGAATGGATATGCCGCCCTCTATGCCCATTCGCGGATTGTAGGTTTTCTGAGCGATATTCTCTCCGCCGGGAACGGAAATTGTCACCTCAAAGCCGCCCTCATAGCTGTATTTCCGGGCGATGTCATCCACTGCGGCGGCTATCATTTTCCGAGGAACACTGTTTATCGCCGCTTCTCCCACCGGCTGGTCGAGCCCTGGTTTGGTCACTCTGCCAACGCCACTTCCTCCGAGGATATGGGTGCCGCTGGGGATTTTCCGCACCTCAGAATACACAAGCAGGCCGTTTGTCACATCAGGGTCATCGCCGCCGTCCTTTCTCACCGCACAGGAAACACAGTCCGCAGCGCGCTTTACGTCCAGTATCTCCAGGGTGAGGTCAGCGCCACTGGGAGTTTTCAGCATCACCTCGGATACCATTTCCCCTGACAATAGCATCTTATAGCTTCATTTCGATACGGAAAAATGCCAGATAAAAGTCGAGTTTCCTCGGTTGGAAAATATCCGGTTTTTAGTGGCTATCGTATTACTGGTTATTATGACGAATATAATTTGGATAGAGGCAAAATCGTTATTGTCGCACGAGGAGTTGGTGGAACAGGTGATGTTAAGCTATCTCCTACTCGTTGTTACTTAACTAATTTATCAATTGCTGCTGAAATAAATGAACAAGTAGCTGATATTCATTATATATACTATTACTTTACGAACAGGAATTTGCGATATTTAGATTCTGGCTCTGCACAATCTCAAATTACTATTTCCGATTTAGAGAAAGTTAAGGTTAAATTGCCTGAACTTATTGTGCAAAAAAGAATATCAAACATTCTCTTATCAATTGACTACAAAATCGAACTTAATAATCGAATAAATGATAATTTGCGGTGTAACGCTGCTTAGATTTTTATGTTTGATACGTCTATTTCGCCGTTCATCAGTTTGGGTAATAAACTATCTCTTAATGCTATTATGTTCTTCTATGGTAAGCAAAGAGGACAGAATAGAAGCTGCTTTCTTTGAGGCAGTAAGAGTGCTTATTATGCGTTTACTTAACAATGGCGGCGGCAGAGTGATCTCTCTGAAAGAAATGAATGAGAGAATAAACGAACTTTTAAAGCAGA
>CAMEYZ010000031.1 GCA_945947715.1 uncultured Clostridia bacterium
CTGAACACTATCGTAAACAACGCATCAAGGGCAACATTTCCTACCGATGAGCCTATCAGCAGATATAGCGGAGTTTTGCTGTCGCCCAGACTGTTGAATATTCCCGTTGCCACATTGTATAGAAACAGAAAGATAAATCCTCCCGTATAGATGCGCAGGTATGTATTTCCGTCATCGAATATCTCAGCAGGAGTGTTCACCAGCTCCATCAGCTGAGGACTGAATATAACTCCCAGCGCAGTCAGCACTGCCGAGATCACAAGTCCTGAAACAAGCGACGTAGTTATGCAGGTCTTAGCTCGTTTATAGTCCCTCGCCCCATAGTTTCTGCCGATGACCACAGAACAGCCTATCTGACAGCCAAACGCCACCGACATGAACAGCATCGTTATAGGATAGCTCGCACCCACGGCTGCAAGACCGTTCGCATATTTTCCTGCGATAATGCTATCTGCAATGTTGTAGAGCTGCTGAAATACCACACTGATAAACAGCGGCACCGTAAATCCGACAATTACCTTTGAAGGATTCCCCACAGTAAGGTCCTTATTCATTTTCTCATTTCCTTTCACATTCCCTGATTTTCTTTGATTTTTCACTGTCACATACTATTATAAATCTTTTTTTCATAAATGTAAAGCAAGAATTTTTTTACGCCTCCGAAAACTTTTTATTAAGACATTCGGTATTTTATTGTATATCATCGGCAGAGATTTCCTCTTGGCATTTCTGCGTTAAAAGGAATATCATTCTAAAGGTCAGCAAAAACGTGTCGATATATATATTATAGGTAATATCAACCGACAAATCGTAAGTTGTAGGAGGTTAATCATGGAATTTATTAGTAAAGAAGAAATCATTGTATTATCTAATCCTGGAGTTGTTTCACGACAGCTTCTGAATCCGGATAACTCATCAAGCAAGCGAGTAACAATTACAGAAGTACACCTTGAGTCAGGAGCAAGTCAGCCAAGACATACTCACGATGCCTCTGAACAAATATGGTATGCAACAAAAGGTGTTGGAAAACTTCTGCTTGCTGATAACAAGGAAATGGAGTTTAAAGCAGGAGATGTTGTAAGATTTGCTGATAAGGATGTACATGGACTCTTAAATGATGGAGAAACGGAATTTGTATATGTTTCAGTAACTGCACCGCCAATTAACTTTGGATATGCGTACAAAGATAAAAATTAAAAATTCCGACTTGTACACGGTTGTTATTTTGGACTATCAATCGTGAGAAACCACATTTTATGCGCTTTCTGCACTGTCAATCAGTAGAAATTTGAATTTTCAAAATGGCAAATCGTCGTTGTGTAGGTATAAATTCATGCAGAATTGTATGATATTTACCAACCACCTTCAAGTCGGGATTAAAATTTAAGGTATCCATTTTTGTTATAGTATTGTGAAAATGGCTCAGCAAATCGGAATTTGGCGATTTGCTAAATTCCGGTTTATAAAGCAGATTAAAATAATATCCTGCTCTGTAATATTAACACTTTATCACAAGAATGGAGGAATGAATATGCCCGGAGGAAGAGGACCCGGAGGCCCCCATGGCGGCCCCGGTGGACCACACAGAGGTCCGGGTGGACCCCTTGGCGGACCAGGCGGTCCACACAGAGGCGGTCCCGGACATCGTCCGCCGCCCCCGCCGCCGCCACCACACAGAGGTCCGCATCACAGACCGCCTATGCCACATGGAGGCTGTCTTGTTGCAGCTATTGGAATAGTCAGCGCGGCTCTTGCGGCAATAAAGCTTTTCTGAGCGAGGATATGACCGATAATGCTCTCGGGCAGATGTCGGTCATTCGGCTTTTTTCGGGAAAACAGGCGGAAAAAATAACATATCGTCTTGACACATATTTATTATTGTGATATAATTTATTAAGTAGAGCCGCCGTGATACTGCGGCAATTATTGTGAAATCAAAGGCAGGTTTTTAATATGTCAGCAAGTATAGTTTTAGGTACCCAGTGGGGAGACGAGGGCAAGGGAAAGGTCATCGACATTCTCGCTTCCAGAGCAGATGTTGTTGTCCGCTCTCAGGGAGGAAACAATGCAGGTCATACCGTCGCAAACAATGGTCAGACCTATAAGCTTCGCCTTATCCCTTCGGGAATACTTTATAAAGATACCCTGTGCCTTATCGGTGCGGGAGTTGTGCTCAATCCCAAGGACTTCCTGGGCGAAATAGAGGGCATGCAGGCAAGAGGCATCTCCTGCGATAACCTTAAAATAGACCCCCGCGCACAGATAGTTCTTCCCTGGCACATCGAGCTGGACGGACTCTCCGAGGCTTTCAGAGGCGGAAAGGATATCGGCACCACAAGACGCGGCATCGGCCCAGCTTACATGGACAAGTACGAACGCAGCGGAATCCGTTTCTATGACCTTATCCACCCTGAAATTTTCGCGGAAAAGGCAAGGGCAACAGGCAGGCTCCGCAATGAGATAATTACAAAGGTGTTCGGCGGAACTCCTGTTGATATCGAAGCAATGATTGAGGAATACACCGAGTACGGTAAGCGCCTTGCAAAGTATGAGGGCGATGTTTCGGTACTTACCTATGAGGCTAACAAGGCGGGAAAAACTATCCTCTTTGAGGGCGCACAGGCTACACTCCTTGACATCGACTATGGAACATATCCCTATGTTACGAGCTCACACCCTGTTTCGGGCGGCGTATGCACAGGTACAGGCGTTGGTCCTAAGATGATAGATGAGATATACGGCGTTGCAAAGGCTTACACTACAAGAGTGGGCAAGGGACCCTTCCCCACCGAGCTTTTCGACAGCACCGGAGACTACATCAGAGACAAGGGCGGCGAGTATGGCACTAACACAGGTCGTCCCAGAAGAATAGGCTGGTTTGATTCGGTCATCATGCGTCATGCGGTGAGAGTCAACGGTCTTACAGGCATTGTTGTGAACAAGCTGGACACACTGGCAGGAATAGATACCCTTAAGATATGCACTGCATACAAGAAGGCGGACGGTACTATCATCAAGGACTTCCCGCCCACTCTTGAAGGACTGGAGGGCTGCGAGCCCGTATACGAAGAGCATAAGGGCTTCAACGATGATATTTCAGGCTGCCGCAGCTTTGAGGAGCTTCCCGAGGTATGCAGAGAATACATCGAGCGTCTGGAGGAGCTGTGCGAATGTCGCATAAAGATGGTAGGCGTAGGCCCGGACAGAGAACAAATAATAGAGCGCTCTTAACAGTTGACAGCATTAATCAGCCCGAAGCGCAAACAGCGAATAATCAGCAATCCAAAGGCATAATAATCATACCGAAAGCAACGTCTCTTGCTTCTGATAAGGAGGTCTGATATTATGAAAAAAATGATACCGGCGGCATTAATCTGCGCGGTGCTTCTGTGCGGCTGCACAGGCTCAAATTATACGGCTAAAAAGCTCGTTCAGACCAACGACGAAAATGGCTGGAACTGCTCCTTTGAATCAATGGACGGGGATTTTGCCAACGGCTTTAAAATAAACAGCAACAGCCTGCGGATAGAATCCTCCATAGAATCAGGCAGCATGGAAATTATCCTTTCCGGGAACGGTCAGACCGACAGATATGACGGCTCCGATTTCGATGAGATACTCTCCGCGGAAAAGTTCGGGGATAATGTTCTGTATATCACCCTTAGCTGCGAGGACGCACAAAATGGTAAGGTCCGTGTGGTATGGTGCGGTGATGAGGAGGAAGCTGCGGAAGGCTCCTCCGAGGAATAATTACACAAAAAATCAGCGCAGACTGGCCGATTTTCGGCAGCCTGCGCTTTTTTGTTCGTATCAGCTTAATGTGGTGTCCTGCATCAGCTCAAAGGTGATGTCAAACTCCTTGTCCTCGTCCTCGGTGACGCCCTTTCTGTAGATGTGCGCGGAAATTTTATCTCCCGGCTCACAGCCATCAAGAGCAGCTTTTATGGTCTGCGCACTGTAGACCTCCTGGCCGTTCAGCTCGGTCATAACATCTCCCGGCTGAAGCTCAGTCTTGGCAATATCGCAGCTTTCGTCTATGGACTGTATAATTATGCCCTTCTGCACACCATATGCATCTGCTTCTTCCTCGGTAAGTATCGTATAGATAATGCCCACACGAACTCGTCCGCTGATATAGCCCTGTGATATGATATCCTCGATGATAGGCTTGGCAAACTGCGTTGTTATGGCAAAGCCTATGCCCTCGTCAAGAACGGTGGACTTGTACTTCGACGATGTGATGCCCACTACCTGACCATACATATTAATCAGTGCGCCGCCCGAAACTCCCGGACTCATTGCAGCGTCGGTCTGGATACAGGTCATGGTGTCGCCATCGGTGCTGGTCTTGACCTCACGGTTGAGGCCCGAAACATAGCCTACTGTCAGTGTGCCGGAATATCCGCCTGCATTTCCGATAGCAACTACCATTTCACCCAGCTCCAGCTGGTCAGAATCACCCAGGTCAGCGGCTACAAGACCCTCGGCCTCTATCTTAAGCACAGCGATATCCGTGCGGCTGTCCTGTCCGACAATTTCCGCCTTGTATTCCTCTCCGCTGTCAAGAACGACCTTAAGTCCTGCGTTGACATCGGTCAGCACATGTGCATTGGTGACGATATATCCGTCCTCGGAGATGATTATTCCGCTTCCAGCTGAGTATGGATAAAGGCTGGTATCACGGAACACCATAACGTCCACTACCGACGGAGATACGCGCTTTGCCACGCCCTCCACGGTGAGCAGTCCCGTTTCCTCGTCCTGATAATACTTCGATTCAAGGGCAGGCTTCGGCTGAATGGGGATATTCACAGAAACGCCATTTTCGTCATCAGTCACCTGAGTGGTCTCCTCTGTCTGCGTGGTGAGCTCGTCGTAGGTCTCGTCCACAGACGAAAACGCCAGCACCACAACTATCAGCACAAAAAGCGCAGATATGGAAATAATAACCGCTGCAAGTGCTCCCTTTGACATATGCTTTTTCTTCGGCGGCACAGGCGCTCCACCATATGCGCCGCCCATGCCGTTCTGAGCATAGCCTCCCGGATAATATCTATTCGGGTCGGAATTATGTGGGTTTGTATTATATCCGTTAGGATTGGGATTGTATGCACCCGGGTTATAACCGTTGGGATTGGGGTTATATGCATTTGGGTTATAGCTGTTGGGATTGGGATTATATGCACTTGAGTCATAGCCGTAGGGATTGGGTCTGTGCGGGTTGGGATCAAAGCTGTTGGGATTGGGATTGTACGCGTTCGGGTCATAGCCATAAGAGCCTGACCTGTACGCATTGGGGTCATAGCCGCGGCTATAATACTGCTGTGGGCGGGGCTGGGTATGGAAGGAGTCCATATTGTAGTTTCTTTCCTCAAAGAGCCCTCCGCTCTGAGAATTATTAGCAGATGCGCTGTTATTCATTTTAGTGGTATCTATCCCGTCGATGATGTCGATTATATCCGAACCGCTTTTCTGCGAGATATTTTCAGGCTGTGCCGACGCCTCAGGTGAAATATTCTCCACTGGAGCATTATTCTCCTGCGGAGCATTATTCTCCACAGGAAAACCATTCTCCCGATTATTTTCATTAGGATTTAACTCGTCCATAAAAGCTCCTTTCTATGTGCAAAAAGAAAGGTCAGAGCACTACATAATACTACCGATTTAGTATTAGCTCTCCGACCCCGTTATATTTGCCCCGGCCGCCTTTTTTGCAGGAGGCGTGCCTGTAGGCAGTGTAAATTCAAATTCTGTATATTCTCCCGACTTGCTGCGGACAAGTATCTCTCCGTTATGCAGCTTGATTATCGAGCGCACGATAGAAAGTCCCAGTCCCACGCCGGTCTTATCCTTTCCGCGGGATTCGTCCGTTTTATAGAAGCGGTCGAAAACCTTGGATATTTCATTCTGTTTAAGTCCCTCGCCGCTGTTTCTGATGCGTATAGCAGTAAGCTCACCCCTGACCTCATAGCCGAAGGTTATGGTACCGCCGTCATTTACGAACTTCACAGCGTTCTCAGTAAGATTATAGATAACCTGCTGAGTAAGGTCAATATCCGCATTGAGATAGAATCTGTCCCCGTCAAGGCCCTCTATCTGAACATGCTTGTCGTCTATCCTCTTTTCAAAGAGGAGAACGGTCTTGAAAATAAGAGCATTGGCTTCAAAGCTTTCCGTCTGGAGCTCCACCTCGCCAGATTCATATTTTGATATGTTCAGCATTGAGCGGACCAGTCTTGCAAGACGGTCCACCTCCTCAGAAACGATACGCAGATAATATCTGTGCTGCTGCTTTGGGATAGTACCGTCGAGGATACCGTCCACGAAACCGCCTATAGTAGTCATAGGCGTTTTCAGCTCATGGGATACGTTTGAAATGAAGCTCTTTCTGTTTTCCTCTATCTGTTCAAGAGAGGCAGCCATTTCGTTCATCGCATTTGCCAGATAACCCAGCTCCGAATCGTCGATGGTCTTTATCTTCTGGGAGAAGTCGCCCTCTCCGAAGCGCTGAGCCGCCTTGGTCATGTCACTTATCGGACGAACGATGCGCATTATCGAATAGTAAAGCACGGGGTAGAAAAGTCCCAGAATGACCACTGCCGTGACCATATAGGAAAGCAGCAGCTGTATCATATAAGCGCGCATTCTATCGGCGCTTTTCCGTCCAAAGACGTAATAGACCATGCCCTCACAGTTCACCTTATAGCCCATATTGAACCATGCTTCCGAATAGTAGCCGTTCATGGTGCTAAAGGAATAGGTCCCGTTCTCCCTGATTCTGGACAAAGCGTCTTCCGAAATGGGATTGTCCTTGAACTGCTGAACACTATCAGAGCAGTACAGCATCCTGCCGCAGTCATCGGTAAGGAACAGGTCTGTATCCGTATGAGCGGACAGCGTATTAAAATAGTTCGTGACCACAGCCGCAGTTTCAGAATCCACCGTATCGGAGATAACGACAGCCTCTGAAAACTCCACAGCCTCGACAACATCGTTTGTCAGATCATTTTTCATATCACGCTGATAGGTTTCCAGCGACACGAAAATTTGAACTGCGCCCACGCAGATAAGCGCGCCTGCCAGTATTGAAAAAC
Organism: uncultured Clostridia bacterium; assembly: GCA_945947715.1. Classification (GTDB taxonomy): domain Bacteria; phylum Bacillota; class Clostridia; order Oscillospirales; family Ruminococcaceae; genus RGIG4694. Next base: position 7,095 of record CAMEYZ010000031.1, read on the forward strand.
AAAGATAGAAAAATCTTGTGAAAATGCTGTTATGCATCTTCTTCCTCTGCCTCAAACTTATAGCCTACGCCCCATACTGTTTTGAGAGCCCACTTATCCGAAACGTTCTCCAGCTTTTCGCGGAGACGCTTGATATGAACGTCGATAGTACGGGAATCGCCGTAATACTCAAAGCCCCATACCTCGTCCAGCAGCTGATCTCTTGTATAAACTCTGTTTGGATTGGAAGCAAGATAGAAAAGCAGCTCCAGCTCCTTAGGAGGAGTATCGAGTACCTTACCGTCCACGCGGAGCTCATATCTTGTCATATTAACGACCAGCTTGTCGTACTTGACCTCCTTGACCTCGTTATCGGGAGCAGACTGGCTTGCTCTTCTGGAAACAGCCTTTATTCTCGCGATAACCTCCTTGGTATCGAAGGGCTTTACGACATAGTCGTCAGCGCCCAGCTCCAGACCGAGCACCTTATCGAAGGTTTCAGACTTAGCAGTGATCATAATGATCGGCACATTGGACTTCTTTCTTATTTCTCTGCACACCTGCCAGCCGTCAAGACCTGGAAGCATGATATCCAGCAGAACGACGTCGGGCTTAAGTGCGTTGAATTTAACAACAGCCTCTTCTCCGTCATGAGATACCATAACGGTATAGCCGTCCTTTTCCAGATAAAGCTTTAAAAGCTCGCAGATATTATTATCGTCATCTACAACAAGAACCTTTCCCATAGACATAAAATTATACCTCCTACATTTAGCCTGAGCTGTATCTGTTATCGGGATATCCCCGAATGATTTTTATGATTTCGGCAACATATCCTTTCTGAATTTCCTTGACATCTGGAGCTGCTGAAAGGATAATATAGTTACCCCTATACTCTTATATTATACTGTAATTTTCCAGCACGAGTATTAACAATTAATGAATAATTTATATCCCTTTTGTAAATTTAATAAAATATCGTTGTAAATTTTAAATTATCGTTTAAAAATGTTCATTTTTACCTACCCGCATATCAAAAAATACATGACGCGCAGACATCAGCCTGTTCTGACCCTGACCACGCTTCCCTCAACAGGATTTTTTGTGACCTCAAAGCCCGTGGATATTATCTCCAGCGATTCAACGTGGGAAATAATTCCTATCTTCTTTCCCGCTGTGCAGCTCTGAAGGACCTGCAATATCTGTTCAAGCGCCTCGTTGTCAAGAGTGCCGAAGCCCTCGTCGATGAACAGTGAATTGACTTCGATGCCACCAGTCCTGCTCTGAACTGTCTCAGCTATGGCAAGGCCCAGTATTACCGACATGACAAACTTCTCGCCTCCCGACAGCATGCGGACGGAATAATCCGCTCCCGCTGCGTCGATGGAATAGTTGATAACATTTATATCCAGTCCGTAGGAGGTGTTCCCCGAACCCTCGGACTGCTTGTACAGGCGATAGTTTGAATCGAGGACCCCTTCCAGCATAACGTTGGCACGGGCAAGGACGATATCCAGCATAACTCCCAGCACATACCGCTCAAAGGACATCTGCTTTCCGTTTTTACCGCCCAGCATGTTGGCAAACTCCTCCATTTCAGCGGCGAGCATTCTTTCCTGTTCACATTCTCCGAAGGCTCTGTCGTATTCCTCCGAATTTTTCCGCAGTCCCTTTATCCGCTCTTCCCTGCGGATAGCTACCTCCTTTGCGGCACCTACCCTGTCGCTGAGAGCGTCCTTTTCGGCTCTGAGCCCTTCGATATCGGGGCGCTCCTTCCCCTCAAGCTCCGCGGACAGCGACCTGACAGCGGCGGCAGTATTTCTCACCTGCGCGTCATAGTCGGAGCAAAGCTTTCTAAAAGAATCCACCGACTTTATGCCGACCTCATCGGGAACAAACTGCTCCGCCTTCTGAGTGATGCCATTTTCGATAAGCTTTTTCTCCAGCGCATCAAGGGCTGCAGTGCGCTCCTCCTGTGATTTTAAGAGCTCCTTTTCCGCCGCTTCAAGCTGAGCCTTTGCGGAAATAGCCTTGTTTTCCGCCTCGGAGAAGGCCCCCTTCAGCATTTCCAGCACACTTGCGTATCTTGTGAATATCTCACGGCAGCGGGATATCTCCATATTAAGACCTTCTATGCTCTCGATGCCATCGGCGCGGCTCTGCTTAAGAATTACGAGCTCCTTTCCTGCATTTGCAAGCCTAAGCTTGTCATCGGAAAATTTTTCCGCAGCAGCTCTTTCGGCATCGGAGACAACTCTCAGCTCGCTGCGCAGCCTGCTTAAAACGCTGTCCAGACCGGAAAGCTCTGCCGACCTTTTCTTAAGCTCCACGATATCAGCCGATACACGGGTAAGCTCTTCCACAGAATAGCTGCACTCCTTAAGAGCAGCGTTCTTTTCGGAAAGCTCCTCTGCAAGCCTGTCGAGGTCTCGTTTCAGACCGTCCCTGTCCTGCTTCATGCCGGAAAGCTTTTCCGCCGATTTTTCCAGTATAGCCTTTTTCTTTTTCAGCTCCTCCGCAGATACCACCGCTCCATTCAGTGCACTAAAAGGCTCCGGATGATGTACGCTACCGCAGACTGGGCATTTTTCGCCCTCCTTTAAGCCTCGGGCAAGCTCTGCAGCAAGTCCTCCGACATGAGCTTCAAAGGCAGCGTCATATTCCTGGCCCAGCTTTTTCATAATGCTGTCCGCCTCATCGCATTTCCTGCATTTTTCGCTGTACTCCGCCAGCATTTTCTCCTGCACAGCCTTTTTTTCGGCAATTTCCGCAGAAAGCTCCCGCCCTTTTTCCAGCACAGCTCTTCTGTCGTTGAGTGCGATAAGCTGTTCTGGGATATTTTCATTTTCCCGACGCATCTTCTCCGCCTTTTCCTCGGAGGAGCTTACCCTGCTGTCCAGCTCCTTTCTGCGTGCTGACGCTTCCTCAGCGGACTTTTTGGATAACTCCGCAGCAGCCGCAGCAGCCTTATATTCCTTTTCCGCAGCGCTTATTTTCCCGTACAGCTCGGTCTGCGCAGTCAGCTCGTCTAGTCTTTTTTCAGCGGACTTTGCCTCCGCCTCGCCAAGCATATGCTCTTCAAGGGCAGCCCTTGCGGTAGCATAGCCTTTATCAGTATCTGCCCTCAGCTTATGAGCCCTTGCCCTTTCCTCGGTGCGGAATTTAAGCTTTTCCTCCGCCATTTTATAGGCATTGTATTCCGAAACAGACCGTATCTGCGCTTCGATAAGCTCCAGCTCCGCCTTTTTGTGGGCAAACTCGTCTCCGAGAGACCTCAAACGGATAAGCTCGCTGTTCTGCCTGTCCAGCTCCTTGAAGCGTTCCGCAAGACCTACCCATTCCTCGTATTTGTGGGATATTTTCTTCAGAGCAGCCTCCTGCTCTGCAATAGTCTTCATATCCTCCGAGTGTTCCTTTTCAAGACGGTCCAGCTCCGAGCGCAGAGCCTCCATGCTCTCAAAATCGGGCTTGTAGTATTTTTCAAGCTCACTCTGTCTGAGCTTGACAGCAGCTGCTGCTTCAGAGCTGCGCTTGTTCAGAGTGTCTGTGATACGCTTTATCTTCTCCGTGCCGAAAAGGTCTCTGAAAAGATCTCCCTTTTCCTTGGAATTGCCCGTAAGGAGCTTTTCTATCTTGCCCTGGGGCAGCACCACTATCTGACAGAACTGGTCACAGGTCATATGCAGGATATCCTCAGCGATAGAGTTCACCTCAGTATAGGTATCCTTGGAGTTTATCTGCTTTTCGCCATTGGTAATATCGAAAACACATGCCTTTGACTGTGGAGTACCGATGCTGTCGCTGTTTTTTCTCGGCTTGGTATACCATTCCTCCCGGTGGAATCTGTACATGCGGCCTGCCGTTTCAAAGGTAAAGTCCACCGTCATTCTGCGTTCCTCGCCCCGCAGACATTTTGACATCAGCGGAGTGCGGTCTCCCGAAACAGCAGTGCGGTCCCCTGCGCTTTCGCCGTACAGCGCATAGGTAATGGCGTCCAGTATCATAGATTTTCCCGCTCCCGTACAGCCGTCTATGAGGAAAATGCTGTCCACGCTGTCAAAGTCGATGACCGTCTCCTTAAGATAGCTTCCGAAGCCCTTCATTACAAGCTTATGGGGTATCATCGCTCTCACACTCCTTTTCCGCTTCTCTCAGCCACTGGGTCTGATTTTCGGTAAGCTCTGCGCCGTAAAACTCCCTGACATATTTTGCAGCAAGCTCCAGCACGTTCATCTGTGCGATATCCTCATCGGAGATATCGCTCTTTTTTGTCCCGGGCAGCTTTCGCGACGTCCCCACCACCTGCATCGCATTGGGATAAAACTCCCGTATGCCGGCAGCAGTCACGGTGCTGTCTCCGTCGGTGAGCTCAATGCGCACAAGCTCGGTACCGTCATACTCGGAAGCCTTCTCGCAGACCTCCTTATAGCTGCCACTGACCACTCTGAATTTCAGAAGCTCCGGCACAGGGACAGTCTCCAGAGTATGTGTATCTGTATCGTAAATGCTGAAGGATTTATCCTGCCTTTCCTCGGAGAAGCTGTATTTCAGTGCAGTTCCACAGTAGCGTACTATCGTGTTCCCGCTGGATTTTATAGTCTGAGGCTTATGGATATGACCGAGGGCCGCATAATCAAAGTCCCGGAAAACCTCGGCGGAAACAGCGCTGAGCGTGCCCACTGCATTGATATCCTTATCGGAGAAAATAAGCTCCGCGGAGGTCTCGCTCTGGGAGGGGACTCCTCCCGCAGCAAAGCAGTGGGCCATGATGATATTGCATCTGGAGCGGTCCATTTTTCCGCGGATAATGTTCGTGAGCTCCTCATAGGCGTCGGACAGACTATCGAGCTTTTTCCCCAGAAAGCCCTCAGCATGGCCCTTTTCAAAGAAGGGCAGCATATAAATATCCGCATTGCCAACGGAAACAGGCTGGTCAAAGCCCTCAAGTCGTCCCCTGATATGAAGCCCGCAGGCCCTCAGGATATCAGAGCATACAGAGAGCCGCTCAGCTCCGTCATGATTTCCCGAAATAACGCACACAGGCACCCTGCAATCCATAATAAGCGCCCTTGCCAGCTCGTCCCAGAGAACGTTTGCCGCAGCTGTAGATGTGGCGGTATCATAGATATCTCCCGAAACCAGCACAGCTCCTATATCATATTTTTTAACGGTTTCTGCGATAAGCTCGGACAGCTTTCTCTGCACTGCGGAAATATCCTTTTTAAATGGGCTTTTCCCCAGATGCAGGTCCGACAGATGAAGTATTTTCATATTACAGCCTCCGGAAGTCTATTTGAATCCATTATAACATTTTTTTACACGCAAGTCAATGAACATAGCAAAAAAGGCAGCATTTTATATGCTGCCCATAGTCTATATTGGTTCACTTTTTATCCGCGGTAAAATCAAGGGAGATGCTGTCTACATCAGGGGTGAGCCTTGTGAGCTTTACTCCCGCGGAGTTGAGCATCCTCTTTGAAGCAGCGGTAGTCTCCGAATCGGCGTACTTGTCCGACAGATAGACCACTTCCCTTATTCCCGACTGGATTATCGCCTTTGCGCACTCGTTGCAGGGAAACAGGCTCACATATATTTTCGCATTTTCAAGGGACTGTCCCTTTGAGTTGAGAATAGCGTTAAGCTCTGCATGGACAACATATGGATATTTTGTCTCGTCGCCCTCTCTGGCCCAGGGATACTCGTCGTCGGAGCAGCCGTAGGGAAAGCCGTTATAGCCCGTGGAGAGGATTATATTCCCTTCGCTGACTATGCATGCGCCCACCTGAGTGTTAGGGTCCTTACTGCGCTTTGCCGCAAGCAGAGAAACTCCCATAAAATACATATCCCATGAAATATAGTCGCTTCGTTTCATACTATACTGCCTTTCTGCAGAAATTCTGCGCTGACGGTGTTATCCAGTACACTGTCTATGTATTCCATATCAAATTTCGATGTAGAATTGACTCCATGCTGAGCAGCCAGCTCGTCGGTGTACTGGGTGTAGAAATATACCCTGTTGTTGGCGTAGCCCGAGTCGTAGTGCTGAATGGTGGGGATAAGGGATATATCATCAATGGAGTATTCATCTCCGAAGCAGTCCACGTAAAAATCCAGCACACCGCCGATAAGATTACGAGGCTCGCTCTGTGCAGAAACGAAATTGCCCAGAGAGTATGCACAGAGAGTTTGCCCGCCGTCCTTGCGCTCTATCATCTCGATATCACGGAGAACATGGGGGTGAGTACCGATTATAACATCCGCTCCCGCATCGGCAAGCTGCTGAGCCACGTCCCGCTGCGTATCGGATATCACATAGGAATCCTCCACGCCCCAGTGAAGGGACACAATGCATATATCGGATATCTTTTTCGCCTCCTTGATATCGGCTATCATACCGTCAACGTCGTAGGCGTTTCCGATAAGCATTTCCGAGCTATCGGGGAGCTTAAGACCGTTAAGACTCTCGGTGTATGAGAGGAAGGAAAATTCAATGCCGTTGGAGGTCATAGTGCGGATATTATCCTTGTCCTCCTCATTGCGGTAGGCGCCGAGAACGGTGACCTCGGGGTGACTGTCCCAGTAATCGAGACAGGCAGAAAGCCCCTCCTCCTTCCAGTCAAGAACATGATTATTCGCCATAGTGAACACATCGAATCCAATATTTATCATATGGTCGCCAAGAGCGGTAGGGCTGTTAAAATAGGGATAATCCGAGGGCTCTATGGTATCGTTGCAGATAAGCGTTTCCTGATTAAGGATAGCTATATCAGCATTTGCGATAAACTCATCGACGTTATCGTACAGGTATGTAAAATCATAGCCACCGCTGTCAGAGCGACTTGCTGCCTGTTTGTAGATGCTGCTGTGGATAAGGTTATCGCCCGCAGCCACAACGTGGACTCTTGCGGTAAGTGCAGCAGAGCGGTCCGTTTCGGATATAGGGTCAGAAGCGGGGTCCTCCGCGTCGTTATCCTCGGTTTTTTCAGCGGAGATAACGGAATA